>JALYLC010000706.1 GCA_030774435.1 Actinomycetota bacterium | reverse complement strand
GCAGCCGCTGGCGGCTCCTCGTGCCGTTGCCGCTGCTGGCGGTCGCGGCGTCGCTGATCTGGTGGCGGGGCCCGGACTGGGGTGTCGTCCAGAACGCCTTCACCGTCGTTCGCTGGCCGTGGGTCGTCGCCGCCGTAGGGCTGAACCTGCTCTCGGTCGTCGTCCGAGCGGTCGCCTGGAACACCGTCATCAAGCAGGCGATCCCGGCTCCCCGCCCCGGCTTTCGCCTCGTCGTTTCGGCATTCTGCGTCGGCCTGTTCGCCAACGCGGTGCTGCCGGGCCGCGTCGGCGAGCTCGGGCGGGTTGCGGTGCTGGCCCGCCGCATGCCCGGCCGGAAGGGCGTCTGGCCGACGCTGATCGGTTCGGTGTTCGCGCACCGGATGTTCGATCTCTTCCCGACGATCACACTGGTCGTCTGGGTGGTATTCGCAGCCAAGCTGCCGCACTGGGCGCTGATGACGCTCGTCGTCGTGCTCGGGATCGGGCTCAGCCTGTTCGCGTTCGCGCTGATGAGCGCGCGGAGCCACCACGTCCATGCGCTCGACGAGCTCGGCAGGGTGCGATTGCTGGTCGTCCGCGCCCGCGCCGGGCTCGCCGTGATGCGCGCGCCCCTCCCGGCCGCGACGGCGGCGTTCTTCCAGTTCACCGGCTGGGTCTGCCAGTTGCTCGCGGTGTGGGCCGCGATGCACGCGTTCCGGATCTACCAGCCGCTCGCCGCGGCCGGCCTCGTGCTCGTGCTGATGAACGTCACCACGGTCTTCCCGTTCTGGCCCGGGAACGTCGGGCTCGTGCAGGCCGCGATCGCGGTGTCGCTCTCCCAGTACGGCGTCGCCTACGGACGGGGGTTCGCATACGGGATCGGCCTCCAGGCGATCGAGGCGTCGGTCGGGATCGGGATCGGGACGTTGTTCCTCGCGCGCGAGGGGCTGACCTACGGGACGCTCAAGCAGATGGAGTCCAAGGAGCCGAAGAGGGACGAGGCGGTGCCTGTCGAGGACGCGGCAGAGGAGGCGGGGCATGCGGGCGCTCGCGTGCCCCGCTAGCCTCAAGGGCGTTCTCTCTCCGGTCGGCGCGGCCGCCGCCCTGGCGGCCGGTGTGCGCCGCGTTCCTGGGTGGGAGGCCGACGAGCTGCCCGTCGCCGACGGCGGCGAAGGGACGATGGCGGTGCTCTCACGCACGCTGGGGGGTGACTGGCGGCACGCCGGCGTAACAGATCCTTTCGGGCGCCCCGTCACGGCGCGGTTCCTGCTCCTGCCCGACGGGACGGCGGTGGTCGAGTCGGCCGAGGCGGTCGGCCTGGGGCTACTCGCTCCGGAGGAACGCGACCCGCTGCGCGCTTCGAGCGACGGGCTCGGCAAGCTGCTGCTCGCCGCGCTCGACGCCGAGCCCCGTGCGGTGCTCGTCGGCGTCGGTGGGACGGCGACCGTCGACGGCGGCGCCGGGCTGCTGCGGGTGGTGGGCCGGTGGCCGGAAGAGGTCGCACTGCGAGTGCTCTGCGACGTGCGGAACCCGCTGCTCGGCCCGCGCGGCGCGGCGCATGTCTTCGGGCCCCAGAAGGGTGCTGCTCCCGACGCTGTCGCCGCCCTCGAGGAGCGGCTGGGTGCGATGCACGAGCTGCGGCCCTATCGCGACCTGCCGGGTGCCGGCGCCGGGGGCGGTCTCGGCGCAGCCCTAGCGTCACTCGGCGGCACGCTCGTCGAGGGCGCGGAGGTCGTTCTCGACATGATCGGGTTCGATGCGCGAGCCCGCTCTGCCGCTTTTGCCGTGACCGGCGAGGGCACCGTGGACGAGACGACTCGCGAAGGCAAGGCTCCCGGGGCCGTGCTGCGCCGCTGCGAGCGGCTCGGCCTACCGTGTTTCCTCTTCGGCGGGCGTGTCGCACCCGGTCACCCGGCCGCTCGGCCGCTCAGCGGCGATCCGGATCGCGCGGCCGATGACCTGGAGGCGCTCGGCGAGGACCTTGCGATGCGGGCAACCCCTAGGTCGTCTCCCAAGTGACTATTGCATCCAGCCGCGGTGTTTTGTACCGTCGAGCCAGCGTCGCCGTTGGCGGTTTCGCTGCGTGCTTCAGCGGCGCCTCGATGTGGTGCACATCAGTACCTAACGGCCACTCCGATTGGAGGGACGAATGGCTAGCAAGATCAAGATCAAGGTGAACGGGCT
>JALYLC010000705.1 GCA_030774435.1 Actinomycetota bacterium | reverse complement strand
GGCTCGCGCCGCCTTCCCGGCCTGGCGCGCGACGCCGGCGAGCGAGCGCGCCGCGCGGCTGCTGGAGCTCGCCGAGGCGCTTGGACGCCGTCAGGAGGAGCTCGCCCTGCTCGACGCCGCCGACAACGGCAGCCCGGTACGCGACATGCGCATCGACGTCGCGATCGGCATGGCCGAGCTGCGCTACTTCGCCGGCCTGGCGCTGCAGCTGCGCGGTGAGACGATCCCGGTCGCGAACGGCCGTCTCAACTACACGCTGCGCGAGCCGTTCGGCGTCGTGGGACGGATCGTCCCCTTCAACCACCCGATCCTGTTCGCGACGATGAAGATCGGCGCGCCGCTCGTCGCGGGCAACACGGTCGTGCTCAAGCCCTCCGAGCAGACGTCGCTCTCGGCGCTCGTGCTCGCCGAGGAGCTGGCGCGGATCTTCCCGCCGGGCGTGATCAACGTCGTCAGCGGCTACGGCGCCGAGGCGGGCGACGCTCTCGTCGCGCACCCCGACGTGCCCCGCCTCGCATTCATCGGGCTGGCCGAGACGGGCCGCGCGATCCAGGCGCGGGCCGCCGGGGTCGCGGTGAAGACGGTGACGCTCGAATGCGGCGGCAAGAACCCGATCGTGGTCTTCCCGGACGCCGACCTCGACGCTGCGCTGGAGGGCGTCGTGCGCGGCATGAACTTCAGCTTCCAGGGCCAGTCCTGCGGCTCGACCTCGCGGCTGATCGTGCACGAGGACATCCACGCAGCCTTCGTCGAGAGGCTCGCCGAGCGGATCGCGGGCCTGCGCGTCGGGCTTCCGGGCGACGACGCCACGCAGGTCGGCGCACTCGTCAGCCGGGCGCAACTCGACAAGGTCGAGCGCTACGTCGAGCTGGGCAAGGCGGAGGGCGCGACGCTCGTCTCCGGCGGCAGCAGGCCCGAGGCGCCCGAGCTCGCGGACGGCTTCTTCATCCACCCTGCGGTGTTCGACGGCGTGGATCCCGGGATGCGGCTCGCTCAGGAGGAGATCTTCGGGCCCGTGCTTGCCGTCATGCCGTTCCGGGACGCCGCGCAGGCGCTCGCGATCGCCAACGACGTGCGCTTCGGGCTGACTGCCAGCGTCTACACCAGCGACCTGAGCACCGCCCACGCCTTCGCTCGAGACGTCGAGGCGGGCTTCGTGTGGGTCAACGACAGCGGGCGTCACTTCCTGGGCACGCCGTTCGGCGGCTTCAAGGAGAGCGGGCTCGGCCGTGAGGAAGACACCGAGGAGCTGTACTCATACACCCAGACCAAGAACGTCAACGTGCTCTTCGAATGAGAGTCTTCCTCCTCGACGGCGGCACGATGATGATCGACAGGTCGCAGCTGCTGTGGAATGTCGACTGCGGCGTGCGCCTGCGCTTCCCCGTCTACTCCGTGCTCGTCGAGCACGACGACGGGCTCTTCCTCTTCGACACGGGCTACGACCTCGAGCACGTCCGCCGCGTCTTTCCGAAAGAGGATCCGCAGCAGAGCGAGGCCCAGGGAATCGTGCAGCAGCTCGCCCTGTGCGGCTTTGAGCCCAGCGATGTGTCATACGTCGTGAACTCGCACCTGCATTTCGACCACGTCGGCGGCAACCGGCACTTCCCGGCGGCCAAGACGGTCGTCTCCAAGGCCGAGCTGCGCCAGGCGAAGGTGCCGGAGACATTCGAGCGCTACGCCTACTCCGACCAGAGCTTCGACCACCCGGGCGCCGACTACGAGTTGCTCGAAGGCGATGTCGAGCTCGCGGGCGGCCTCCGCCTGTTCGAGACGCCGGGCCACTCGGCCGGGCACTACTCGCTCCTGATCGAGCCGCCCTCGGGCGAGGCGCTGCTCTTCGCCTTCGACGCGGCCTACGCGCAGGAGAGCCTCGAGCGGCTGATCCCGTCGGGCTTCCATCTCGACCCGACTGCGGCCGTCCGCTCGCTGCGCCGGATCCAGAAGCTCGCACGTTCCTACCGGGCCCGTATCTTCGTCGCCCACGACGCGGCTGCGTTCAGCGGCTATCGCCTCGCTCCGGCGGGAGTCATATGACGTGACGATCTTCGCGCGCTCAACCAGGCACGTGCGTACAGAAATCCTCAGAGGAGGGACAGCAACGGTGAGACGAAAGACAATCAGTGCAGGCGTCGCGCTACTCGTGGTCGGCGTAGCGGCGAGCGTGACCACAGGGGCGCTCGCCAGCAAGTCGGCGGTTTCCAAGATCGCCATCGCGACGCCTGCCAAGGCGAACGACTACGGCTGGAACCAGCAGGGCGTGTCGGGCGCGCGCGTCGCCGCCAAGGTCAACGGGGCCACGCTGACGGTCAACGACGGCATCGGCTACGACAACACGCAGGCCGTCCTGCTGCGACTCGCGCGCAGCGGCAACCAGTTCGTCATCGCGCAGGCCAGTGGCTACAACGCCATCGCTCCGCGCGTCGCCGTGCAGACGAAGGTGCCGATGATCAGCTACGACAATCCCAAGAACCTGATCAAGAACTACATGTCCGACATCGAGACGTCGAGCCAGGACGGCGCGTACCTTGCGGGCGTGCTCGCGGCGAAGAAGACGACGACCAACAAGCTCGGCATCGTCATCTCGGCGGCCGACACCAACTGGTTCAAGCAGGCGGGCGGCTTCGTGGCGGGCGCGCGTAGCGTCAACCCGGACGTGAAGTTCTCCTTCGCCCAGGTCGGGCAGGCCTCCTATGACGACGCCGCCGGTGGCAAGCGCGTCATGCAGGCGACGATCGCCTCGGGCGCCGATGTCGTCTTCGGCATGGGCGACGGCGCGACCCTCGGCTACATCCAGGCGGTCGAGACCTCGAGCAAGAAGGTCTGGTTCATCGACGTGATCGGGAACCCGACGCCGATCGACAAGAAGGGCGCCGTGCTGTCGTCCGTGCTCTGGGACTTCAGCAAGGTCTTCAAGGCGGCGATCGCCGACATCAATGCCGGCAAGTACGGCACGCACACCTACGTGCTCGGCCTCAACAACGGCGTCTCGCTGATGCAGACGAAGTACATCCCGGGCCCCGTCTGGAAGCTCATCCAGAAGACCCGCAAGGGGATCATCTCCGGTTCGATCAAGGTGCCGCTGACGCCCGACAAGAAGTCGGTCACGGCCTTGATGAAGTAGCCGATCGGTTTCTGTGACGTCCGACCGGCACGACAGCGACTCGACGGCGGGGGCCGGAG
>JALYLC010000704.1 GCA_030774435.1 Actinomycetota bacterium | reverse complement strand
CTCCACGGAGAGTCGGGCGCCGCATCCGAGGCGAGAGAGGGAGGGGGAGGAGCTCGCCTTCTCTCGTAGCCTCCCAGCTTGGCCGGGGCGTGGCTGTCGTCCGGGCGGACGCACCGCCGGAGGAGGGCAGCGTCATCCGATCGGAGGAAGGGCGCTGGGAACGCGCTGAGAGCCGCTACGCCGAGCGAGCGGTGTCGGGCGCGGTGGTCTGCTGTGCTTCCTCGGAGTCGAGGACGCGGGCACGCAGAACCATCGGGCGCCCGGGACGGGCCTCGAGCAGGAGATCCTCACCGAGTGCCCGCAAGAGACCGCTGAGCGTGTCAACGGTCGGGGAGATGCGGTCGCATTCGATGCGCGAGATCGCCGACTGCGCGGTGTGTGCGCGCTGCGCGAGTTCCTTCTGGGTGACGTGGTGACGCTCGCGGACGCGGCGGACGAGTGCGCCGGGCGAGGGGTTGCGATCGTGCGGCATGGCACGCGATTTCGCCGCAAGGGCGTGGTCTCCTTCCGCCTCCTGCGAGACTGCGTGCAATGACCCGCATGGCCGGAATGGACGATGGCGTGCTCACGCTTGCCGGGCGCGACCTCCTGCAGCGCTACACGCGCATTGCCATGGTCGGGCTGTCGGCCAATCCGTCGCGGCCGAGCTACCGCGCCGCCGTGCACCTTCTGGCCTACGGCTACGACGTGATTCCGGTCAACCCGACGGTCGACGAGGTGCTCGGCGTCAAGGCGGTGCCGACGCTCGCGGAGGCCGGGCCGCTCGAGATCGTGGACGTGTTCCGCCGGCAGGAAGCCGTGCCGGGCGTCGTCGACGAGGCCATCGCGCTTGGCGCCAAGGCGATCTGGCTGCAGCTCGGCCTGTGCGACGACGAGGCGGCCGCGCGGGCGCGCGCGGCCGGCATCGTCTTCGTCCAGGACCGCTGCATCAAGATGGAGCACTGCCGCTGGTTCGGCGGGCTCAACTGGGTCGGCCTTGCGACCGGCGTGGTCTCGTCCCGCCGCGAGGAGACGGCGCGCGCCGCCCATGCCCGCTGATCGAGCGTTCGGCTTCGACACGCTGCAGATCCACGCGGGTCAGCGCGTGGACGCGACCACCGGCGCGCGGGCGCAGCCGATCTACCAGACGGCGGCATACGTCTTCGAGGACTCGCAGCACGCGGCCGACCTGTTCGACCTCAACCGCTTCGGCAACACCTACACCCGCATCGTCAACCCGACCAACGCCGCCTTCGAGGAGCGCGTTGCGATGCTCGAGGGCGGAGTGGGGGCGCTCGCGACGGCATCGGGCATGGCGGCGACGGCGATCGCGATGCTGACGCTCGTATCTGGCGGCGACGGCGTCGTCTCCTCGCAGAATCTCTACGGCGGCACCCACAACCAGTTCTCGCTGCAGCTACCGCGCTTCGGCGTGGACGTACGCTTCGTGGACCCGCACGACCTGGACGCCGTGCGCGCCGCGATCGACGACCGCACGCGGGTGCTCTACGCCGAGACGATCGGCAACCCGCGCATCGACGTGCTCGACATCGCCGGCTGGGCGCAGATCGCCGAGGATGCCGGTCTGCCGCTCGTGATCGACAACACGTTCGCGACGCCGTACCTGTGCCGGCCGTTCGAGCACGGCGCGCACATCGTCGTGCACTCGGCCACCAAGTTCATCGGCGGGCACGGCACGTCGATCGGCGGAGTGATCGTCGACTCGGGGCGCTACGACTGGACGCGCGGACTCTTCCCGGGCGTGACCGAGCCCTCGCCCGGCTACCGCGGGATGCGCTTCTACGAGACGTTCGGCAACTTCGCATTCATCACCAAGGCGCGCGTCGAGACGATGCGCGATTTCGGGCCGGTGCTCTCCCCGTTCAACGCCTTCCTGCTGCTGCAGGGCCTGGAGACGCTGTCACTGCGCATGCGCCGCCACGTCGAGAACGCCCGCGCGCTGGCCGCGTTCCTGCGCGGCCACGCTCGCGTGCGCTTCGTCAGCTATCCCGACGAGCCGGGATCGCCCTTCTACGCGGCGGCGCAGCGCTACCTTCCGCTGGGGCCGGGGGCGATCCTCGCCTTCGGCATCGAGGGCGGGCGCGAGGCGGGCCGGCGCTTCATCGAGGCCTGCGAGCTGTGCTCCCATCTCGCGAACGTCGGCGACGCGAAGACGCTCGTGATCCACCCGGCCTCGACGACGCACCGCCGGCTGGACGACGCCGCGCTCGCGGCGGGCGGCGTGACCGAGGACCTGATCAGGGTCTCCGTCGGGCTCGAGGACATCGACGACATCGTCTGGGACGTCGAGCGGGCCCTCGCGGCGTCCGCGTGAGCGGCCGCAACCTGCTGGCCGGCGAGACCAGCCCGTACCTGCTCCAGCACGCGGGCAACCCGGTCGACTGGCGCCCCTGGGGCGAGGAGGCGTTCGAGCTCGCGCGCCGGCTCGACCGGCCGGTGCTGCTCTCGGTCGGCTACTCGGCCTGCCACTGGTGCCACGTCATGGAGCGCGAGTCGTTCGAGGACGCGGCCACGGCGGACCTCATGAACGAGCACTTCGTCTCGATCAAGGTCGACCGCGAGGAGCGTCCCGACGTCGACGGCCTCTACATGACGGCAGTCGTCTCGCAGACGGGTCAGGGCGGCTGGCCGATGACCGTGTTCCTGCTGCCGGACGGCCGTCCTTTCTACGGCGGAACCTACTTCCCGCCCGAGGCGCGGGGCGGGCTGCCGTCCTTCCGGCAGGTGCTCGACGGCATCGCCACCGCGTACCGCGAACGCCGCGACGTGGTCGAGCGCCAGGCCTCCGAGCTCGCGGAGAGCCTGCAGGAGGGGCGGCTCGGTCGGCCGCCGGAGGGCTTCGCCCTCTCCCAGGCGACGCTGCTCGACGCGCTGCTGACGCTGCGCGGGCAGCACGACGAGCGCAACGGCGGCTTCGGGCGCGCGCCCAAGTTCCCGCCCCACTCGGTGCTCGCGTTCCTGTTGCGCATGCACCGGCGCAGCGGCAGCGAAGAGGCGCTCGCGATGGCGCTGCGCACCCTCAAGCGCATGGCCGACGGCGGCATCCACGACCAGCTCGGCGGCGGCTTCCACCGCTACGCGGTCGATGCGATCTGGCTCGTGCCGCACTTCGAGCAGATGCTCTACGACAACGCGCTGCTCGCCCGCGCCTACCTGGCGGCCTGGCAGGTGACGGGCGACGAGCAGTGGCGCGACGTGGCCGAGGGCATTCTCGACTACCTGCTGCGCGAGCTCGCGCTCGAGCATGGCGGCTTCGCCTCGGCCCAGGACGCCGACACGGACGGCGTCGAGGGGGCGACGTTCACGTGGACGCCGGAGCAGCTGCGCGCCGTGCTCTCACCCGAGGACGCCGAGCTCGCCGAGCGCACCTGGGGCGTGACCCCCGACGGCAACTTCGAGGGCGCGACGGTGCTCTCGCTCGCGGCCCCGCCCGAGGACGACGCCGAGCGGGCGCGCGTCAATCGCATTCGCGCGCAGCTGCTCGAGGCGCGCGCCTCCCGCCCGCAGCCTGCGCTCGACGAC
>JALYLC010000703.1 GCA_030774435.1 Actinomycetota bacterium | reverse complement strand
CACGTGGCGGGCGCGCCACGCGGGCAGCGCCTCGACGCCGTCGCCGCCGGGCGCGCCGAGCGGCCGCGGCAGGATCTCACCGTCGACGCGCAGCACGGTGTCCTCGCGCTCCTGCCAGAAGCACAGGTGCCCGGCGATCGCGGAGACGTCGGGCAGCGGCAGCGCGTAGCGCCAGGCGGCGTCCTGCGCCAGGCCGCCGGCCACGCGCACCGACCAGTAGTCGCAGCGGCCCTTGTAGGGACATTCGGTGAACGTCTCGCTGGGCACGAGCAGGTCGTGCCGGACTTCCGCCGGCGGGATGTAGTAGCGCGTGATCAGGCCCGTCTCGTCGAGCAGCACCGGCCGCCTCGTGTCGGCGACCTCGACGCCGCCGACCTCGACGACGACGTGGCGCGAGCTGCGGCGCGCATCGGCCCGCAGGTACGGATCGCGGGCGTGCACGTAGATGCGCTCCTCCTCCTCGTACCAGGCGTCCATCGAATGGAAGTCGAGCGAGTAGTACCCGCGCAGGTCGGGCGAGCCCGCGCGGGGCTCGGGGTACGTCCACACCGCGCTCTCCGCCACCCGGTCACCCACGCGCAGATGCCAGTAGCTGGCCGTGCCGCGGTAGGGCGATTCCGTCGTCCAGTCGCTGGGCTCCAGCAACTCGGTGCGCACGTCGCCCGCGGGCAGCCAGAACACGGGCAGGAAGCCGTGCTGGCGCAAGAGGACCGCATCGCCTGTCTCGGCCACGGTCTCGCCGCCGAAGCGCACGCGCAGCCGCCTCGGCCACGGGACGATCTCGCGATGCCACGGCACCGCGCTCAGCGAAAGCCCCCGGCGCGCGGCACCTTGATGCCCGCGGCCTCGATGTGCTCGTCGCGGAGCTCGCCGCGCTCGAGCGCCCGGAAGGCCTCGAGCACCGCGCGAGGCGGGTTGCGGTGCCGCACGGCCGCCATCGTCAGCGGCTCGCGCAGCGCGCCGCCGCAGTGCGCGCACGGCCAGTAGAGCTTGCGCATCAGCTCCGCCGCCTCACCTTCCGGGAACTGGCGGAGGATCTCGACGATCGTGGTCGAGCCGCGGATCACGCCCCCGCGACGGCGCCCACGGGAGGCGTCTCGTCGGCGGACATCCGGATGAGGTTGCGAGGCAACTGGTAGCGGGCGAACGGCAGCACGATGACCTTCGCATCCGGCCCCTTGCGCTCCATCGCCGCTGCGAACGCGCTCTCGAGCGAGGTCGTCGCCTCCATGCCGATCTCCTCGGCCATCGCGAGGTTCTCCTCGAGCGTGACCATCGTCAGGCGCTTGCGCGTCATGACCTCGTAGATCGGCACCCAGATGCAGCCGGCCCACATCTGGATGGTGCGCGTGTGGATGTCGCGCAGCACGCGCTGGTAATTCTCCGCCGTGGGCGGCATGTAGGGCTTCATGAGATCCATCAGCGCCAGCCCGGGGAAGTCGCCGATCGCCGTATGCACGCCGGGCGAGGGGCTGCAGTAGATGATCTCGCCGCCGTCTTTGAGCACGAAGTCGGCCGACATGCAACCCCACCCGGTGTGGAAGAAGAGGTGGTCGGTGGGCGCGAACACGCCGCAGATCGCGATGTCGGCCTGCTCGCCGGGATGCTCGTAGGCGTAGATCGAGTTGAACTTCTCGATCGCCGCGCGGTGAGCGTCGGGATGCTTGCCGAAGATGATGTCGATCACGCGGCCGCGCGTGTCGAGCAGCGCGTTCATCGTGCACTGGAGGCCGCACAGCGTCGCGACCTCGTCGATGTCCGAGCGCATCGGGCCGCGGTAGGCGCCGTAGTGGGTCTGGGGCGAGGGCACGAACGCGCAGTGGTTCGACTCGACCGTCTCGTCCGAGGTGACGCCGGGGAGGATCAGCTTGCCGCCGCCGCCCGCGCCCCAGTGGTTCGACTGCGCCTGGCCGATGGTGATCTTGAGGTCGCGCTTGGCGACCTCGTTGTGCAGCCAGACCGGGGTGCCTCGTGAGGACACGCCGATGAACGTGTACATCGCCTCGTTCTGCGGGTCGTTCTGGAAGAACGCGATGCCCATGCGCTCCATGCGCGCGAGGTTCTCCTTGCCGATCTTCTGCTCGGTGTCGGACTCCGACATCGGGAAGACCTTGCCGTTCGCGCACACCACGACGGCGTCCGTGATGCCGCCGGCCTCGAGCGCGTCGAAGACGGCGGGCAGGATGCGCGACTGCGGCGTCGGCCGGAACTGGTTGTCGATCACGATCGCGACACTCGACGCGCCCTTCAGCAGCTCGCTGAAGCGGGGGCCGGACTGCGGATGCTCGAGCGCGTGAGCGGCAGCGGCGGTCGCATCGGCCACGGCCTCGGGCTCGTCGGGCCGGATCTCGGCCAGCAGGTTGGCCTGCGGGATGTCGAGCTCGAGCGTGTCCCGGTACACGAGCTCGTCGTTGTCGGCCGCACCGATCGTCAGCGGGTCGATCGACTCGTACGGAATCACGGCGCGATGCATCTGCGACATCACTGGGGCTCCTCGTCTCTCGGCTGGCCGGCACCCGCAGGCTACGCACGCCCGCGGCGCCGGTCAAACCTGCCGCGCCAGGCTCCGTTCAGGCGGCGAGCGTCACGGCGTTGCGACCGCTCTGCTTGGCGGCGTAGAGCGCGAGATCGGCTGCCTGGAAGAGCTCCTCGCGCGTCTGCGCGTCGTGCGGGAACGAGGCGACGCCCGCCGACAGCGTGGGCAGGCGCGGCTCGCGCGGCTCGTCCTGGACGGCGGTACGCACCCGCTCCGCCACGAGCACGCCGGTCTTGCCGTCGCCCGGGATCACGAGCCCGAACTCCTCGCCGCCGATGCGGAAGATCTGCTCGCCCGCGCGCAGCTGGCGCGCCGCGATCCTCGCAACATCCTTCAGTACCCGGTCGCCCTCGGGATGACCCTGGCTGTCGTTGATCGACTTGAAGTGGTCGATGTCGAAGATCACGAGCGCGAACTCCTGGCCGGTCTTGCGCTGCTGCGCGAGCATCGAGTCGAGATGCTCGTCGAACGTCCGCCGGTTCGACAGGCCGGTCAGCGCATCGCGTCGGCCGAGGTCGGCGCGCCGCATGACGGCCTCGATGCGCGCCTCCAGCTCGTCCTGCTGGAAGGGCTTGCCGATGTAGTCGTCGGCGCCCGCACGCAGGCCGCGCACGCGATCGATCTCCTCCGCGCGCGCCGTCAGCATGATCACGGGCACGCCATTCGTCTGCCGGATGCGGTCGAGCGTCTCCCAGCCGTCGATGCCCGGCATCACGACGTCGAGCAGCACGATGTCGGGCCGCAGCTCGCCGAGCACGCGCAGGCAGTCGAGTCCATCGACCGCGATCGCGACCGCGAAGCCGCCCTGCTTGAGACGGTGCGCGATCACGGCACGCTGGGATGCGCTGTCGTCGACGAGCAGCACGGAGACCGGGCTCATCGCCGGCCTCCCTGAATCGCCAGGAGCCGCGCCTCGCACGCGTCGATCACGGTCGCCGCGTCGATCGGACCTGCCAGGCGCTCGCCGGGCGCCGGTCGCACGCCGAGCATGCGCAGCGCCTGCTCGTAGCGCCGGCGGGCTGCGTCGAGCTCGCCGGCCTTCTCGTGGGCGCGACCGAGCGCAAACGCGGCGAGCTCGAATCCCGGGTCGAGATACAGCACGCGCCGAAGCGACGAGACGGCCGCGGCAGCGTCGCCGGACTCCAGCTCCGCGAGTCCGTGCAGGTAATGCACCTCGGGATTCATGATGTCCTCGTCGGTCCGGCTCGGGGGCCGGGCCTCGAGCACCGCGGGCGCCAGCGTGCGCTGTCTGCGCTCGGCCGGCGGAACAGAGGGCTTCGCCTTCGGGGGCCGGCGATGCAGCTCCCCCACGGCGCGGTCGAGCACGCAGAGCGCGTCCGCCGCGCCGAGCGCGAGACGCCCGCCCGGAGCGAGCGCCCGCTCGAGCCCGGCGACGACGCGCGCGCACGTCTCGCTGTCGAAGTAGATCAGCACGTTGCGGCACAGGATCAGCTGGAATGGAGCCTCGCCGGCCGGCGGATACGCGTCGGATACGAGATTGTGCGGCGCGAGCTCGACGAGTGCGCGGAGCGCAGGCACGACGACGAGCTGGTCGCCGACGCGCTCCAGATACCGGGATCGCAGCGGCTCCTCCAGGCCCTGCGCCGAGCGCTCGCGGTACCGCCCTGCGGTCGCGAAGGCGAGTGCGGCCGAGGAGACGTCGGTCGCGAGGATGCGCACCGGCGGGGTGCGCGGCGCGAACGCCTCGCAGGCGAGCAGCGCCAGCGAGTAGGGCTCCTCGCCCGTCGCGCAGGCGACGCTCCAGACGCGCACCACGCCCGAGCCGGCCTCGCGGGCGTGCGCATGGAGGTCGTGCCAATCGATCGAGCCGAGCTGGCGGCGGTCGCGCAGGAACGAGGTCTCCTTGATCGTGACCTCGTTGATCAGCGTCGCGACCGTTTCCGGTCCCGTCACCGGATCGAGTGCGCGGCGCAGCACCTCGGCGTGCGGAACACCGGGCCACGCGCGCGCCAGGGCGGCGCGCAGCGCATGGTGCCGGCTCTGCTCCAGCCGTAGGCCGGCGGCTGAGCGGATGACGCGGGCGATGGCGTCGAGGTGCTCGCTCATCGCTCTGCCCTCCTCAGCGTCAGGTTGCACAGCTCCGTGGCGATCTCGGTCAGCGACAGCACCCGGTCGACACCCCGCTCGGCGGCGGCGCGCGGCATCCCGTAGATCACGGAGGTGGCTTCGTCCTGTGCGATCGTGAGTCCGCCGGCTGCGCGCACGGCCGCCACGCCATCGGCGCCGTCGCGACCCATCCCCGTGAGCACCGCGGCCACGGCATCGCGGCCGAGCGTCGCCGCGAGGCTGCCCAGCAGCACGTCTCCGGACGGCACGTAGCGGTCGGATGGCGTGCCCTTGCGCAGCGCGAGCCTGCCGTCCGGGTCGAGCAGCATGTGCGCGTCGTCGGGCGCGAGCCAGACACCGCGCTCGACGGTCTCGCCCGCGCGCCCGATCTGCACGGGCAGCGGCACGCTCGCGTCGAGCCACTGGGCGAGGCCGTCCGCGAAGCCGGTCGTGATGTGCTGAGCGATCAGGATCGGGAGCGGGAACGAGCCCGGCAACGAGCCGAGCAGCTCGAGCAGCGCTTGCGGCCCGCCCATCGACGAGCACACTCCGATCGCCCGTGCGGGCCGCGCGGAGCCGTTGACCCGTGTGACCGGGCGCTCCCGCCCGCCGCGGGGATGGCGGATCACGCGCGTGCCACTCATCAGCGTGAGGCGACGGCGGAAGGCGTCGGCACGGGCCCCGCCCGGGTCGAGCAGATCGACGGAGGCCTTCGGCAGTGCGTCG
Source organism: Actinomycetota bacterium (assembly GCA_030774435.1). Taxonomy (GTDB): domain Bacteria; phylum Actinomycetota; class Thermoleophilia; order Gaiellales; family JALYLC01; genus JALYLC01. The sequence goes on along the minus strand of JALYLC010000703.1, from coordinate 8,932 downwards.
AGGGCACCGGCGGAGAGCGCCGCGGCCGAGGCCTGCGAATCGGACCCGACGCGTCCGGAGAGCACGAGAATCGGCACGGGAGCGACGCCCATGATGCGCTCGACGGCCTCCATGCCCGACATTCCAGGCAGCTCGATGTCCATCGTGACGAGATCGGGCACCAGCCGGCCGACCGCCGCGATCGCGTCCTCGGCCGAGCGAGCAACGCCGACGACATCGAGCTGGCCGTCGTGCTCGATCACGCGCTGCAGCGCCGCGGCATACGTCCGCGAGTCCTCACAGATCAGGACGCGCGGTCGCGCTGCCTTGCTCACTCGCCCACCATCCGGGCGACGGTGTCCAGCAGCGCGTGCTGATCGAAGCTGTCCTTGACCATGTACGCGTCGGCACCGGCCTCGACTCCCCGGCGGCGATCCTCGTCGCTGTGGCGCGAACTGACGACGATGATCGGGAGCGCTGCCCATTCGGCGCTCGCCCGGATCGCCTCGGTCAGCGCGAGGCCGTCCATCTCGGGCATGTCCACGTCGGTGACGACGAGGTCGATCTCGCTGTGCGCGGCCAGTTGCTCGAGCGCCTCGACGCCGTGCTTGGCCGTCACGACCCGATAGCCCGCGGCCTCGAGGATGCTCCGCTGCAGCTCGCGCACCATGAACGAGTCCTCGACGACGAGCAGCGTCCGCGACTCGCCCGGCTCGACCGCGGTGGCCGGTGCGACGGTCTCGCTGTGGCGGGCAGCCCGCGGGGAGGTCGACGTCGCGCTGGCGGGATCGAGCAGGAGCGCGACCCGGCCGTCTCCGAGGATCGCGGCGCCCAGGTAGCCGGTGACCGAGCCGAGCAGCGGACCGAGGGTCTTGACGACGACCTCCGACTCTCCGATCAGGCGGTCACAGGCAAGTGCCACGCGACGGCCGCCCGCAGCCACGATGATCGCCGGTGCGCGGGGCGGGAGCGGAGGAGCCTCGGCTCCGAGCAGCTCGGCGAGGTCGCCGAAGGGGATCGACCCGCCGCGCAGCTCGAGCGCCTTGCGCCCGGTCAGCGAGAGCGTCTCGGTGACCGCGACCGCCTCCTGCACGCTCGCCAGCGGGACGCCGAAGACGTGGGATCCACGTTCGACGAGCAGCACGTCGAGCAGCGCGAGCGTGAGCGGCAGGAGCAGCGTGACGGACATGCCCGAGCCCGGCTCGCTCTCGATCTGCAGGCTGCCGCCGAAGCTCTCGACATGCGCCTTGACGACGTCGAAGCCGACGCCGCGACCGGCGAGGTCGCTGACCTCCGTGCGCGTCGAGAAGCCGGGGCGCGCCAGGATGTCGACGAGCGAGCCCTCCCGGGCGGCCTGCGCGACGAGCTCGGGCGAGACGCCGCGCCCGTCGTCCGAGACGATCACGGCGACGAGCCCGCCTCGCTGCTCCGCGGCCAGCACCACGAGCCCCCGCGCGCTCTTGCCCGCCTCGAATCGCTCGGCGGGGGTTTCGATGCCGTGGGCCACGGCGTTGCGAAGCATGTGGACGAGCGGCTCGGAGAGGCCCTCGAGGATCACGCGATCGAGCTCGGTGTCGATCCCCCGGACGACGAGCTCGACCTCCTTGCCGTCGGCGTTCGCGATGTCGCGGATGGCGCGCGGGAAGGGGCCCGTGATCGATCCGAACGGCAGCGTGCGCGTCTGGATCGCGGCATCCTGCAGGGCGCCCAGGAGGCGGTCGCCGAGATCGAGCTCGTCGGAGAGCTCCTCGTGCTGGGCCGAGTCGCCCGAGGCGACCAGGTGGCCGAGCCGCTGACGATGGAGCACCGTCTCGCCGACGAGGTCGAGCAGCACGTCGAGCTTCTCGGCAGGCACGCGCACGGTGCGGCCGCGCGCGGCCTGCGCCTCCGCAGTGGCGCCGCGACGCTCCACGACGGGCGGCGTCGCTTCCACGGCGGGATCGACCCCGCGCTCTTTCACGACGCGCAATGGCGGAGTCGCGGGCGCGGGTGGCGCGGCGGCGGGCGCCGGCGCCGTCTCGCTCCCGGGTGCGGCCTCGGTGGCGAGCTCCGCGATCAGGGCAGCGATGGCGTCCGGATCGGCCTGCTCGTCGCCGTTGACCAGCCCGCGCAGGGCGTCGCCCGCACGCAGCAGCGGGTCGGCGAACCCGCCGGACAGCTCGCCCTGCTGCCGCGCGTTGGCGAGCACATCCTCGACCGCGTGGGCGAGCTCCCTGATCGCATCCAGGCCGAGCATGCCGGCGCCGCCCTTGATCGTGTGCGCGTCGCGAAACAGGCTGTCGATCACATCCACGGAGGCGCGGCCGTCCTCGATCGCGAGCAGCGCGGTGCTCATCGAGTCGAGTCGCTCGTTCGCCTCGTCGCGGAAGATGCCGAGGAACTCTGCCTCCGGCTGGCTCACGCCGCCTTCTCCAGGGTCTCGAAGAGGCGATCGATGTCGATCACACCGACGAGCGAGCCCTCGATCAGGGCAGCGCTCGAGAGCAGCTCGCTGGCGGCCTCCTGGTCGGCCTCGGGCAGCTCATCCACGTCGGTGACCTCGTCGACGGCGAAGCCCGCGCGCGTCCCGCCGCGCTCGGCCACGAGCAGCCGTTGCGGCGCGGGGCTCAGCGGCAGCCCCAGCACGGCGCCCAGGTCGAAGACGGGAAGCAGATCGCCGCGGAGATTGCAGAGGCCGAGCGTCGCCCGCGAGGCACCGGGCGCAGCGGTGAGATCCCGCATCTCGCCGACCTCCAGCACGTGCGAAACCGGCAGCGCGTACAGCTCCGAGCCGACACGAACCTGAACGTGGACGCCGCTCATGCTGCCCGCAGCTGCTCGGGAGCGGCGACCTCGGGCATGCTCCCGCCCGCCCCGTCGAGAGCCTGCTTGAGATCCGCGATCAGCTCCTCGAGGCTCTGAATGGTGCCCTCGCGCTGGGTCTGGTCGGCAGCGAGCTGTCCGGCCGCTTCGCGGATCTGGATCATCGCCTCGGCCACCTGGTCGGCAGCCGATCGTTGCTGCTGGGTGGCCGTGATCGACTGCTCCAGCATGGAGGCCGTGGACCCCGTCAGCTCGCCGACCTCGCGCGCCTGGCGCGCGGTGGGAGTGCTCACGCTGCCTTCTCGACGCGCGCGACGCCGAAGCGCGCAAGCGTCGTGTCGAGCTCACCGACGAGCTGCTCCACGCGCTCGGAAGTGCCTTCGCGCTGGGTCTGGTCGGCGGCGAGTTGGCCGGCGGCCTCGCGGATCTGAATCATGGCCTCGGCCACCTGATCGGCAGCCGAGCGCTGCTGTTGAGTGGCCATGATCGACTGCTCCAGCATGGAGGCCGTCGTGCCCATCAGCTCGCCGACCTCGCGCGCCTGACGAGCACCCTGCTCGGTCGCCATGATCGTCGCGTTGGCCTCGTTCTGCACACCGCCGATGATCTGCCGGATCGAATCGGTCGACTTGATCGAGCGCTCCGCCAGCTTGCGCACCTCACTCGCGACCACCGCAAACCCGCGACCCGCCTCCCCCGCACGCGCCGCCTCGATCGCAGCATTCAGCGCCAGCAAATTCGTCTGCTCGGCGATCTCGTTGATCAACTCCAAGATCTCGCCGATCTCCTGCGACCGCTCACCCAGCGACAACGAACGCTGCGCGATCGCATCCACCTTCTCCTGCATATCCCGCATCGTGTCGCCCGTCTGCTCAGCAGCATCCGCAACCACCCGCGCGTTCTCCGAAATCGACCGCGCCGTCACGGCCAGCTCCTCGATCGTCGCCGAGGTCTCCGCCACCGCCGCCGACTGCTCGCTCGCAGCCGCCGCGGCATCACGCGAGGACGCACGCAATTCCTCGGCAGAGGTGCCGAGCACGACGGCGGTCGCGCGGATGCTCGCCAGCAGGCGGCGGATCACGATCAGTGTGGAAGCAATGAACAGCGCCAGCAGGAGTCCCACGACGGCCGTCACGATCGCGGCCAGATGCGCCGCGTCGGCCGCGCGCGCCGATCGACCCACCTCTCGAGCGACCTCTGTCTCGGAGAGCCTTCGGAGCGCACTCAGCGGCGTCAGGACGCCCGGCTCAGAGCCGTTGAGCGTGTCGATCGCCTTGTTCTCGGCGGCGACAGACTTGCCGGCAGACAGCTCCCCCCGTGCAAAGGCGCGCTCGAACGTCCTGGCGCCGGCGTGTGTGCGCGCAACCAGTGTGCGCTCTGCGGCGGTCGAGCGGGAGAGGCGGTTGACGCCCCGATCGAACTGGGAGGAGCGCTGCTGCACCTCGGCGAGCAACTCCGCGGAGGGGACGACGATGTACTCGTTCATGGACTCGCGCTCGCTCCAGAACGATGTCACCGCCTCCTGGGCGACCAGCGCGTTCGTGCGCGCGCCGCTGACCGATCGGTCGGCCGCGAGTGCGTTCTGATAGCGCGAGACCGTGATGACCACGGAGATCGCGAGCGCAATGAGCAGCACGGCGCCGCCGATGCTGGCGAGCCGTACCCGATCGTCCGTGAATCGCCTCGAGGTATTCGTCATGTGGTGGATCCATCGACGAAAGCGCCCGAAGCTTGAGACTTTTTCCCGCGCGCGAGACCGCCCGGGACGAAGCTACGGCTCGAGGCCGCGCAGCGCTGCGCCGATCGCTCCGGCGCGGACGCCGAGCGCCGCGTGCACGATCTCGACGTGGTTCGGATCGGTCAGGTGCACGTGCGCCGCGAGGCGCTGGCGCAGCGGCGTGATGATGCGCGAGGCGGCCGACGCCACGCCGCCCCCGAGCACGATGCGATCGGGCGTGAGCACGGTGACGACGTTCGCCAGGCCGATCGCGAGGTAGTCGATCCACTTCTCCACCGCGGCGTGTGCGCGCGCATCGCCGCGCTCGTCCGCCGCGAACGCCTCGGCCGCCGTGGCGGTGCCGGCTGCGCCCGCAAGGGCCGCTGCGCGCACGAACGATTCCAGGCACCCCGTATTGCCGCAGCCGCATTTCGGCGCGCCGGGGTTGCAGTCGATCACCTGGTGCCCGATCTCGCCGGCCGTGCCGTGATAGCCGAGGACGAGACGGCCGTCCAGCACGAAGCCTCCCCCGACGCCGGTGCCGAGCGTGACGCCGACGAGTGCCGCACACCCCTGGCCCGCCCCCACCCGCGCCTCGGCCAGCGTGAAGGCCCGCGCGTCGTTGATCAGGCGCACGGGCACGCCGAGCGCCTCGCTCAGCGGTGCGCCCAGCGGATGGCCCGCCCACGGCCCGGGGAGGTTCGTGAAGAAGCGGATGCTGCCGTGCGTCGCGTCGTAGATCCCGGGCACTCCCACACCGGCCGTCGCGATGGGGCCGGCGGCGTCGATGGCAACGTGCCCGGCCAGCGCGAGCCGCTCGATCACGTGGCCGGGCCCGCAGTCCGCCTCGGTCGGCAGGCTGCCGTCGGCGATGGGCGCGCCGTCCTGGTCGAGCACGACCCATTTGATGTTCGTGCCGCCGAGATCGAGTCCGAGGTGCGAGGTCACAGCGGCGCATCGTACGGTTGGCGCTAGGGTCGCGCGATGGACGACGAGAGGGAGGCACCTGAATGAAGCTCGGACTGCTGACGGCGGCGTTCCCCGATCTCACGCTCGAGCAGGTCGCCGACTGGGCGGGCGCGAACGGATTCGAGACGCTCGAGATCGCGTGCTGGCCGGCCGGCGGCGGCGAGCGGCGCCGCTATGCGGGCGTCTCGCACATCGACACGGAACGACTCGACGCGGCCGGCGCGCTGGCCATTCGCGACATGCTCAGCGCGCGCGGGCTCGACATCTCATCGCTCGCCTACTACCCGAACCACTTGCATCCCGACCCGGCCCACCGCGCCGAGGTCAACGCACACCTCGACCGCGTCGTCGAGGCCGCCGCGCTGCTGGGCGTCGAGGTCGTCGGAACGTTCATCGGCGCCGACCCGGCGCGCTCGCTGAACGAGAACCTGCGCTCCTTCGCCGAGCTGTGGCCGCCCATGGTCGATCGGGCGACGGCCAGGGGCGTGAAGATCGCGATCGAGAACTGCCCCATGCTGTTCTCGGACGACGAATGGCCGTTCGGCACGAATCTGGCGCGCACGCCGCACATCTGGCGCGAGCTGTTCAACGTCATCCCCGGCGCCGGCTTCGGCCTCAACCTCGACCCGTCGCACCTGGTCTGGCAGATGATCGACTACGAGCGCGTCGTCTACGACTTCGCCGACCGCATCCTGCACGTGCACGCCAAGGACATGGAGATCGACCGCGACGGGCTGCAGGAGCACGGGGTCCTCGGAGCGGGCCTCAACTGGCAGGTGCCGCGACTGCCGGGGCTCGGGCAGGTGCGCTGGGATCGCTTCTGCGCGGCCCTCTACGCCGTCGGCTACGACCGCTGGATCTCGATCGAGCACGAGGACCGGGCGTTCGAGGGCGACGTGGAGCTCGTCAAGCGCGGATTCCTGATCGCGCGCGACGCGCTCCGCACCTACGTGCGCTGACTTGCCTCGCGGCGCAGGCGGTCGTGCACCGACTCGCCCTCGAGCCACCAGCCGATCGGGCGCGCCGACGGCGAGGCCAGCGGGGCCTCGGGGTCGAAGCGCCTCGGCGATCCGAGCTTCCATCCGGCCGCCTCGAGCACGACCTCGCAGAGCAGCTCGGCGTACTCGACCGCCAGGTCGCCCGCGAGGCCCGAGCCGTACACGCGCTCCTCGCCGACGCCCGCGTTGACGACGGCGCGTGCCTCGACCAGCCGGTCGAGCGGGAGCCGGGCCTGCTCCGAGGCGTGCGCCGCGAGCGCGTACTTGACCTCTGCCAGACGCGCCCGGTCGAACGGCGCGATCAGCGTGGGGAACGGCAGGTCGGCCCACACGCCCCACAGCCACAGCGGCGGCGTCGGGCCGGGGTGCGCGTCGAGGGCACGCCGAGCCGCGCGGCCGACCAGCTCGTGCGCGTGATGCCCGTCGTGCGGCGACGGCGAGCAGACGATCGCCGGATCGAGCGCCGGCAGCACGGCACCGAGCAGCTTCACCAGCGTCTCCTCGGCCGCCGCGAGGTCGTCCCCTGCCGAGAGCGCCAGCGGCGGCTCGCACGGCAGCAGCTCGAAGCCGGCGCGGCGGCAGGCCTCCTCGACCTCGGCGCGCCGCCGCTGGTGCTGCGCCGGCCGACCGAGCCCGCAGGCGAGGTTGACGATGCGCCAGCCCGCGTCGCGCAGCGCCATGAGGGTGGCAGGCATGCCCGCGACCTCGTCGTCGGGGTGCGGGGAGAGATGCAGGGCGGTGCGCGGCACGGCTCCCTCGCTATACCCAGCTCACGAGCGCCAGACTCACGAGCGCGATCGCGAGGCTCGAGTGCGGCTCACGCACCTAGGTACCCCGACGGACACTTAGATCACTGTCAACTCGGTCTTGAAGACACCGGTCCACTCGTAGCCGTTCGGATTCCAGTAGATCGAGCCGTCGAGCGGTTGGCTGCGGCCAAGAGCATCTACGGCCCGCGACCAGATCTCGTAGACGCCGGGCTCGACCTGCGCCTGCAATTTCCATGGATACCAGGCGTAGGGACTCTCGGGCGTCTCAAACTCGGCCGAGCGCCAGGTTCGACCCTGGTCGAGCGACACCAGCACTGTCTCCAGCCGCGCCGACCCGTCGTTGTATGCGACCCCGCTGATGGCGACCGCGCCCGATTGCACGCTCGCTCCCGGCCCCGGATCCAGGATGTAGCTCATGAGGCGGAGGGCCCAGGTCGGCCTGCTGTTCTCCATCGTGAACCGGAACTCCGATCCTGGCTCGATACGAGCGAATGGAACGCGATACTCGGTCGCGTGGTAGAAACTCGCTGACTCGGCCGTCTCGAAACGCAGCCGCGTGAGCCATTTCACCTGCATCGTGCCGAAGAAGCCGGGAGTGACCAGGCGAACAGGGCCACCATGCACCGCCGGGATTGGCTCGCCGTTGAGAGTGAGGGCGATGAAGCTTCTGTCCAGAACGTCTGCCACGGGCAGGCTGTGCTCGAAATCCGGCCTCTCGACCCCTGCGGGTAGATGCTGGCCCTCGGCTGTCACGTATCTGACTTGCGCGTCGACCTCGACGTGGTAGTGGCCGAGGATCGCCGACAGCGGCACGCCCCCGAAGCGGACGTTGCCCACTCCGCCCAGGCCCCACGGCGTCCCTGGGATTCCGGCGTACTCGGAGCGGCCGTTGCCCGAGCATTGGAGCACCATTTCGCAATCGATCTGCTCCATTCCACGCAAGGCCTCGGCGCGGATGACCATGCGTTGAGGCCCGATGAGTCCGACCAACTCGATCTCCCAGCCATCGAGCGGCACGGGATCGAGCGTGAGCGCCGTGGCCAGGTCCTGGCAGTTGCGGACGAACAGGGCGCTCTTGTCCGTGATGCGTCGTCCGGCGAGCAGCTCCACTGGAGTCTGCAGAACAAGAGGCTCAGCGGAGAGAACCTCTAGCCGCGGGTCGATGCCCTCGATCCATCCGCTCTCGCGATCATTTTTCGCTGCGCTCATCGCATGCCCGTCAGATGGCCGCGGCCCGGGGATCGGGAATACGTCGCAGCTCGTCCTCGGAGGAGCCTCCCGGTAGCGCGGTGTCCACCACGCACAAGTGGTAGCACGTCAGTGGGTGCGCGTGACCTTGGTCAGGCCCGGCGGCCTGTCGGGGTCGCGGCCGCGCAGCACCGCCAGGCGCTCGGCGACGAGCTGGGCGGGGACGATCAGCGCGATCGGGGCGAGCTCCTCGCACAACCCTTCGGCGGCGCGAAGCGCACGGCCGGGCCCGATCGAGACGATCGGAGAGCCGGCCGCCGCGAGCTCGCGCTCGAGGCCGTCCACGTCGCCCGCGAGCGGGCCGCCCGCGTGGAAGACGAGCGCCGGAAGCCCGAGCGCCGCGGCTCGCGGACCGTGGCGCAGATCGGCGGCGCTGAACCCCTCGGCCCACAGCCCGGCGACTTCCTTCAGCTTGAGCGCCGCCTCCAGTGCGGTGGCGTAGGCGTACC
>JALYLC010000702.1 GCA_030774435.1 Actinomycetota bacterium | reverse complement strand
CACAGGGGCGCTGCGAGCGCGCGCAGGCGCGGGCCGCACCGATCGCACATCCAGTCTCCGGGCGCGCGACAGGCGACGCAGCGCCGGGGCAGCACGAGCCGGACGAGCGAGGAGAGCGTGGACATGGCGCCAGGTTAGGGCCGGGCCGTGTCGCGAGTCTGTCGCGAACCGTGCCGGAAGCGAGCCGGGTTCTCGTTCTGGCTAGACAGCCGAGACGGGCAGGCTCTGCTCGAAGGGCGCGCGGTGCACGCCGGCCTCCGTGACGATCGCAGTGATGTTGGCCGCCGGCGTGACGTCGAACGCGGGGTTCGAGACCGCGGTGCCCTCGGGCGCCACCACCTGCCCGCCGAGGCGCGCAACCTCCTCGCCCGCGCGCTCCTCGATGGGGATCTCCGCACCGCTTGCGATTGCGTGGTCGATCGTCGAGGAGGGCGCCGCGACGTAGCAGGGCACGCCGTGCGCGCGGGCGAGGACGGACAGCGTGTAGGAGCCGATCTTGTTGGCGGCGTCGCCGTTGTGTGCGATGCGATCGGCACCGAACACGACCGCATCCACGAGCCCGCGCGCGAACAGTTGCCCGGCAGCGACATCGGCGATCAGGGTATGCGGGATGCCGTCCTCGGCCAGCTCCCAGGCGGTCAGGCGGGCTCCCTGTAGCAGTGGGCGCGTCTCGTCCACCCAGACGTGGAGCCCTGGATCGCGGGCGTGCGCGGCGCGTACGACGCCGAGAGCAGAGCCGTAGCCGCCCGTCGCGAGCGCGCCGGCGTTGCAGTGGGTGAGCACGCGAGCGCCGCGCGAGAGCAGCTCGGCGCCGTGACGTCCCATCGAGACGCAGCGCGCGACCTCGTCCTCGTGGATGCGCCGCGCGAGCGCCGCGAGCGCCGTGCGCAGCTCGTCGGGGTCGAGCGCCTGCGCGATGACCTCGTCACAGCGGTCCAGCGCCCAGCGGAGGTTGACCGCCGTGGGACGTGAGCCGGCCAGGCGTGCGCGCGCGCCCCTGAGATCCGCCCGCAGCGCGGGCAGGGTCGTCGCGGCCGAGGTGCGCGCCGCCTGGGCCATGCCCATCGCCGCGGCGATGCCGATCGCCGGGGCGCCGCGGATGGCGAGCTCCTGGATCGCCTGGCAGAGCTCGGGCACCGTCCTGCAGCGGCGATCCACGCGCTCGCCGGGCAGGCGCGTCTGGTCGAGCAGGACGACCGCGTCGCCCTCGAGCCGGATCACATCGGCAGGCGCGAGCACCCGGCGGGCCCGGCTAGGGGCCGGGGACGATCAGGTGCCCTCGTCCCAGCTCGTGAGGTAGCGCTCCTGCTCGGCGCTGAGGACGTCCACATGGACGCCGAGCGCCGCCAGCTTGAGGCGCGCGACCTCCTGATCGATGTCGTGCGGGACGTCGTAGACGTGCTTCTCGAGCTTGTCCCGGTTGGTCAGCGCATACTCGGCCGAGAGCGCCTGGTTCGCGAACGACATGTCCATGACGGCGGCCGGGTGTCCCTCGGCGGCGGCCAGGTTGACGAGCCGGCCCTCGGCGATCAGGTAGATCGTGCGGCCGTCGGTGAGCGTGAAGCGCTCGACGTTCGGGCGCGTCGGGCCGCGCTCGGCGGTCAGGGCCTCGAGCGCCGGGATGTCGATCTCGACGTTGAAGTGACCCGTGTTGGCGAGGATCGCGCCGTCCTTCATGGCCTCGATGTGCTCGCCGCGGATCACGTGCTTGTCACCGGTCGCCGTGCAGAAGATCTCGCCCCTGGGCGCCGCCTCGGCCATCGGCATGACGTCGAAGCCGTCCATCGTGGCCTCGAGCGCGCGCAGCGGGTCGACCTCGGTGACGATCACGCGCGCGCCCATGCCGCGCGCGCGGCTCGCGAGCCCGCGGCCGCACCAGCCGTAGCCGCCCACGACGAAGACGCGGCCGGCCAGCAGCACGTTGGTCGCGCGGATGATGCCGTCGAGCGTCGACTGGCCGGTGCCGTAGCGGTTGTCGAAGAGGTGCTTGGTCTGGGCGTCGTTGACCGCGATCACCGGGAAGGCGAGCCGTCCCTGGGCCTCGAGCGCGCGCAGCCGGATGACGCCCGTCGTGGTCTCCTCGGAGGCGGCCATCATGTCGGCCAGCGCGTCGTCGCGGGTCGAGTGCATGAGGCCGATCACGTCGGCTCCGTCGTCGATGCAGAAGTTCGGCTTGGTGTCGATCGCGGCGTCGAGGTGGCGGTAGTAGCCGTCGGCGTCCACGCCGCGGATAGCGAACACGCCGATGCCATAGTGCACCACCATGGCCGCCGCGACCTCGTCCTGCGTGGACAGGGGATTGGAAGCGCACAGCACGACGTCGGCGCCTGCCGCCTTGAGCGTGCGCATGAGATTGGCCGTCTCGGTCGTCACGTGCTGGCACGATGCGATGCGCAGGCCGTCCAGCGGGCGCTCCTGCTCGAAGCGCGCGCGAATTGCGGCCAGCACGGGCATCTGCCGATCGGCCCACTCGATCTTGCGACGACCGGCGTCGGCCAGGTCGAGCGACTTGATGTCGTGGGCGACATAGCTCACGGATGTCATCCGGAAATCCCCTCTTTTGGTGGAGCCGATGCAGTCTAGCCAGCGATCGGCCCGGGCCCTTCGTGCCACCTGGCACTCGCCCTTCTCCAGGCGGAATGTCCCCCAGAGAGGCTACTTCGCCCTGGCCAGCGCCTGTTTGAGCTCACCGATGCGGTCGATCTCGAACGGATCGACGCCTGCCGCCTTGGACGTGTAGACCGTCGCGTGGTCGAGCAGCGAGAGCAGCCAGAACGCGCGCGCCGTGCGCGTCTGGCCCTCGCCCGTGAGCACGCGGCGGAGCGTGGCGTCGTGGTCGATCAGGCGCGGCGTGGTCGCGATCGTGGCGCGGATCGTGGGCGGGTCGTCGGGATCGGCCAGGTGGATGGCCGCGTGGCGGCCGCCCGTGCGGGTGGTGCCGGCCCAGCCGACGATCTCGTTGTGATCCGCTTCGGGCAGCTCGCCGAAGGCCGCCGTGGACTTCGCGTTCTCGTTCAGCTGCGTCTTGAAGCGCCTGGCGACCGCGGCCAGGGGGCCGTAACCGTAGACCCAGGTCGTCGTCGTCGCGACGGCTTCGCCGAGTGCGCTCGCCAGGCTGCCGCCGCGCGCGGCGGCGACGGCGTCGCAGGCGTGTGCGGCCGCGCGGATCTGCTCGGCGGCCGGCGGGATGGCGCGCGCGTGCTCCAGCGC
>JALYLC010000701.1 GCA_030774435.1 Actinomycetota bacterium | reverse complement strand
GATTCGTCGGACAGGTCGACGAGATCGTGACGCGCATCCGCGGCGAGCTCGGCGTCGAGGCTCGGACGATTGCCACCGGCGGGCTGGCCGATCTGATCGCTCCACACTCGCGCACGATCGAGCGCGTCGACCCGTGGCTGACGCTCGAGGGCCTGCGACTCGTGTGGGATCTGAACTAGTGCCCCTTCCAGCAATGAACGCCCGTTTCTGGCCCGCTATCACGCGGCGCCAGAGTCCACCTTCGGCCTTGCCAAGGCAACCAGCCTGGGCTGCGGCCGAGTGCGGCCTCTGGACGCTTCTATGTTGTCAAGTCGCGGTGGAGGGCTGGGTTGGCGACGAGTTGGCGGTAGAGGTGGCGGGCGAGGGTGCGTTTGACGCAGCGAAGGGCTTCGCGGCGGCTTTTGCCGCGGTCGAGCAGGCGCTGGTAGTAGGCGTGGGTTTCGGGGTGGCAGCGGCTGCGGGTGCGCGCGATCACGTGCAGGGCGGAGTTGAGCTGTCGGTCGCCGCCGCGGTTGAGTCGGTGTCGGCGGGTCGGGCCGCTCGAGGCTTCGACGGGGCTGGTGCCGGCGAGCGCGGCGAAGGACGCTTCGCTGCGCATCCGGCTGGGATCGCCGCTGGAGACGACGAGCTGCGCGGCACAGATCGGACCGACGCCGCACTCCTTGAGCAATTCGGGGGCAAGCGCGGACACGATTGGTTCCAGGTCTTGCTCGAGCTCGGCGAGTTCGGCGGTGAGCTGGGCAGCTCGGCGCGCGAGTCGGCGCAGCACGCTGACGAAGGTCTGATCGCGCTCATCGGGGGCGCGCAGCCGCAGACAGCGGCGCACGAGTTTGTCGCCGCGCAGCCCGTTGAGTCGCTCGCGCAGCTCGGCGGGGCTTGTCACAACGATCGCGTGCAGCTGGTTGAGCGCGGCGGTATGCGCACGCAGCGCGCCGCGACGCTCGAGCAGCAGCAGACGCAGGTCCTCGCGTGCCTGCCCGCCGCCGCGCAACCCGCTCAAGCCGTGACCGCTGAGCAGGCGTCCCGCGGCGCGGGCGGCGTCGAGCAGGTCGTTCTTGCCGCGCCGTCGTTCGCGCCGGCATGGCCGCTCGACCTCGTAGACCGGCAGCCCGGCAGCGACCAGGAAGCGGGCGAGGCCGGCGCCGTAGCTGCCTGCCCCCTCGAGCGCGAACGCTGGCTCGCCCAGCGCCTGCGCGAAGCGCAGCAGCTGCAGGTAGCCGCTGCTCGTCGCTTCGATCTCGACGCTGCCGACCTGGACGCCGAGCCGGTCGAGCGCGACCGCCGTGTGCGTCGCCTTGTGCGTGTCAACGCCGATTGCGACCGTCCACTCCATCACCTAGCCTCCTTCGCTGTAGGACGAGATGACCGGCGCGGGACAGGGCTGTGTCGGGCAACGGCGCAGGCTTCTATCAGGTCACCGGCCGGTCGCGTGGGGCGCGGCGGGAGACAGGTCCAGAAAAAGGCATTCGTGCCAGCTTGGTGCCGGGTCATCCCGCCGCCGCTCCACTCTCAACAGCCGACCGGACAGCAGCCGGCGTTAGCCGAAACTACACAGCTTGGTGCTAGCGACCCAGAAACTGGGGCGACAGTACTGGACGGGGCACTAGGTCGTCAGTTGAGTGACGGGTCCTCGGGCATCGTCGCGACGAGCTTGAACGCGCCACCCTTGCGGCGGAGCACGCCGGCCCAGAGATCGGAGTGGTCCGCAAAGACATCGTCCTCGCTCGCGTTCTCGACGATCCACGACGGCTCCTCGAGCTCTGCCTCGAGCTGGCCGCCGCCCCAGCCGGCGTAGCCCGCGAAGACGCGCACGCGTCGGGTCGCCGCGGCGATGAGCGCCGAATCAGCTTCAGAGCCCATCAGCCCGACGTCGCCGAAGACGATCGCGCCCGCCTCATCGAGGTCGTCCCACTCGGCGAGCACGACCACCGCCTCGTTCTGCACGGGGCCGCCTATGGAGACGACCGCCTCGGGCTCTACAAGCTCTGTGAGCTCCGGCACCGCCTCGGCGACCTCCGTATCCGTCGGCCGGTTGAGCACGAGGCCGACAGCTCCGTCCTCGTCGTGCGCGACGACGAGCACGACAGTGCGCCGAAAGTTGGGATCGATCAGCGCGGGCGATGCGATCAGCAGGCTTCCACGCAGAGACTCACTCATCCACGAACGCCGCGGGTCGGCCGACCGGCGACCTCATCCGCCTCCGTAGATCGAGATCGGCATGTCGTCCAGCAGAACTTCGTCCACCTCGGGCTGCTCCTGCTCGATGCGCGTCAGGACGAATCGCGCGCCCGGTGTCGATTCGAACAGACGCGCCTCGACCTCCACCGTCGTTTCGAGCTGGACGAGCTCCTGCTTGAACGGCCGCGGAAACCGGCCACGTCCGAGATACCAGCCGTAGAACTTCTTCAAGAAGCCGCTCGCGCGGCGGTCGCCGAGCTCGCGCACGGTCTCGCGCATGAAGAGCACGAGCTCGGCCACGACTTCTTCGCGGCTCGGCTCCGTGTTGTCGCCTTCGAGGATCTCTCGGAGCGCCCATGGATTCCCTTGAGCCGCACGACCGATCATCACCGCTGCAGCGCCGGTGGTCGCGAGGACGGCCAGCGCTCTGGCGCGCGAGGTGACGTCGCCGGACGCGATCACCGGGACGTCCACGAGCGACACGAGCTCCGCCGTGAGCGAGTGATCCGCCTGCCCTGTGTACATCTGCCGCGCCGAGCGCGGATGGAGCGTCAGCGTCTGCGCGCCTGCGTCGACGAGCTGCGGGCCGACCTCGAGGCACCGTCGCGAGCCGTTCTCCAGGCCACGCCGCATCTTCACCGATACGGGAAGGTCGACCGCGCCGGCGACGGCCTCGACGATCCGGCAAGCCCGGTCGGAGTCGTCCAGCAGAGTCGCTCCCGCGCCCGTCTTCGTGACCTTCCTCACGGGGCAGCCGAAGTTGATGTCGACGATGTCGGCACCGGCGGCCGCGACCATCCGGGAGGCCTCCGCCATCACTGCCGGCTCGGAGCCGAAGATCTGGATCGCCAGCGGGTGCTCGTCTGCGCCCACCCGGAGATAGCCCAGCGTCCGCTCGTTCCGGTGCTCGATGCCCGCGCAGGAGACCATCT
>JALYLC010000700.1 GCA_030774435.1 Actinomycetota bacterium | reverse complement strand
GGCGAGAGCCGTACCGCTTGCGGCGTAGCTGCCGCAAGGACCGGAGTAATGGCACCCTTCAGGTTGACCGCAGCCGCCCACGGAAACGTCAAAAGAGGCCTCTTTTTCGGCGCCGCTCGGCCGCGCGGACTCTAGACTTGGGCCCCGACGGCTGTAGGGTCCGCGCCGTCAGTCAGCGACCCGGGGAGAGGTCATGAAGATACTCGCCGTTTCTGCCGTGCTTGCGGTCGCGCTCCTGCTCGCCTGAGCGACGTCCGCGGCGCAGCCGCGCACCGACGTCAAGAACTACCAGCACGTGTTCGTGATCATGATGGAGAACACGGGCTACGACACGCTGGTCGGCAATCCGAACGCGCCGTGGATCAACTCCGCGATCGCGAAGTACGGCGTCGCGACGAGCTATTTCGGCGTCTCGCACCCGAGCCAGCCGAACTACATCGCTGCGACGTCCGGCTCCACGAACGGCGTCGCCGATGACAACGACACGACGATCAACGTGCCGAACGTCGTCGACCAGCTCGAGTCGCACGGGAAGACGTGGAAGGCGTACATGCAGTCGTACTCGCTCTGCAACGGCAACGCGCTCGCGCATGCCTGCGGCGACCAGCTGTACGAGCGGAAGCACAACCCGTTCATCTCGTACGCAGACGTCCAGTCGAACCCGAGCCGCGTCGCGAACATCGTCGACTTCTCGCAGTTCGCCACCGACCTGGCGAACAACACGGTGCCGGACTACTCGTGGATCAGCCCCGACCAGTGCAACGACATGCACGGCCGGAGCACCGCCGGCGCCTGCAACTTCGGCAACCTCGCCGGCCTCATCCGGACGGGTGACACGTTCCTGGCGAACACGGTCGGAGCGATCCAGAGCTCGCCCGCGTGGAACGGCAACTCGGTGATCTTCATCACCTGGGACGAGAGCGACTTCACGGGCTCCGGACCTTCCGGCTTCGGCGACACGAGCGGCTGCTGCGACGCCGTCTTGCCGTTCGGAGGCGGGCACGTGCTGACGCTCGTGATCTCACACTCCGACCACGCGGCAGGCACGTCGAACGTGCCGTACAACCACTACTCGATGCTGCGCACGATCGAGGACGGCTGGCGGCTCGGCTGCCTCGCCAACACCTGCGACACCGCGAATGTGCCGGCGATGACGGATCTTGTGGGGCCGAAGGGCTAGGTGTCGCGCCCACAGACGTTGTGAACGGCTGAGGGTTGTATCCGGCCCTCCTTCAAGGCTGCGGGTCTTCCCGGACCTACGCTCGAAGGAGGGCGCGGATGTATCTGCACGCTAACGCCAAGCTCGGATTGGCTGGCCGTTTCGCCTTGGTGCAGGCGATCTAAGAGGGGATGTCGCTGAAGGCGGCCGCGGCCGCCTTCAGCGTCTCGCCGGCGACGGCGCACCGCTGGTGGCACCGCTGGCTGGAGGCGAGCGCGGAGGCTCGCGGCACGCTCTCGTGCCTGCGCGACCGTTCGAGTCGCCCGCGCCGCTCGCCGCGGCAGCTCGCACCGGAGCTCGAGCGGCTGATCTGCACTTGCCGGCGCAGGACCGGCTGGGGGCCGCGCTTGGTCGCAGGCGCGACCGGCTTCGCACACTCGACCGTCTGGAAGGTGCTGAAGCGGGCCGGGATCTCCCGGCGCCCGCGCCCGGAGAAGGAGCCGGCCAACCGCTACGAGTGGCCCTGCCCTGGTGACCTGCTGCACATGGACGTCAGCCGCCATGCCCGCTTCCTGCGGCCCGGCCACGCCGTCACCGGCGACCGCTCGCAGCGGTCGCGCAACTGGATGCGACCGGAAACGAGGGTCGGCTACGACTACGCGCACGCGATCGTCGACGACCACTCGCGGCTCGCCTACGTAGAGCTCCACGACGACGAGAGGGCGCAGACCGTCACCGGCTTCGTCGAGCGCGCGCTCGTCTTCTTCGCCGGACACGGGATCACGGCGAAGCGGCTGCTGAGCGACAACGGCTTCAGCTACGTCAAGAACCGCTCGCTGCGCGAGTTGCTCGCCCGAGAGGGGATCCGCCACCTGAGAACCGAGCCCTATCGGCCGCGCACGAACGGGAAGGTCGAGCGCTTCCACCAGACGATGGAGCGCGAATGGGCGAAGGGCGTCCGCTACCGCTCACATCGACACCGCAACGCCGCGCTGCCACACTGGCTCGAGCACTACAACAAGCACAGACCTCACAGCGCGATCGGAGACCTACCGCCGATCAGCCGCGTTCACAAC
>JALYLC010000699.1 GCA_030774435.1 Actinomycetota bacterium | reverse complement strand
CCGCGCGGGCGCAGCAACGGGAACAGGTGCTCGAGGTCAGGTGCCGAAGCCGCAAGCGCACCGAGGGTGGCAGGATCGAGCGGGCCGCGTCGCGCGGCGAGGAGGGCGACGGACGCGAGCCCGCTTCTGATCTCGAAGCGGCGCCTGGGGATGCCCTCGTGACGAGTTCGTCAAGACCCTCTGTACCCGGCAAATAAAGCGGCCGGGAGCAGTTGTGGGCGCGATCGGAGATTCACCCCTGCGTCATCGCTTACGCCTGACCGCGCAAGCTGCGCGATCAGAGCATGTCCACTTGCGTCGGCTCGCGCTGCGCTCGAACCCCCGTGCACCGATCCGTCCGCAAAGAGCGCAGCGCTGCAAGAGCGTCGGCGACCTGAATAGCCGCAGCTTCATTACCCATGTCCTTCCTCGGCAACCGCAGTGGTGGTGTGTACTCAGCATCGGCGCGCTTGCGGCAGGCGTCGATCCCCCGAACCGGGTCAGAGTCCCGTAGGGCTCCGCGCTCGGACGGTTAGACGGTTGCGCGAGGCACGCCGCGTGCTACCACAGACGCCAGCCCTCGCTTGCTGCACCGCCTCTGCTTTGGGGGCGGTTCGCCAGCGGCGGGTTCTCCGCACTCTTCTGGCGGGAAGTCGGGGACCTCGACATCGTCCAGGTCAGGCGTTGGGAGCCCGCGCTGGTCCTCTCTCCCCGGAGAGGCCGCAGGCCCTTCGCAAGAGCAGCCCGGGCTCCACCAAATTAGACGCGGATCAGGAACGAATGTTGCGTTGCGGTTGTGGAGAAGGTGCCCAGGGGCGGCGCCTGCGTCTCACGCCGCAGCTCGGCCGCTCCCCGGGGAGAGCTAGTAGGACTCTGTTACTCCCTTCGTGCGAAGAGTTCGAGTTGGTTGAGGTCAACGCCTTGTCGGCAGGTTCGGCAGCGGCCGTTCCAACAGCGCAGTAGCGGTTGCAGAAGCGCAACGGTCTGCGGCAGTGTCAGGCCGGCCGCGGGGCTTTTGGGCAGAGCCGTTCGAGCGTCAGGAAGGCGTGCGCGCAGGTGACGAGCGCGCAGTGGTGGTGGAAGCCGGCGTAGCTGCGTCCTTCGTAGTGGTCGAGTCCGAGTTCGCCTTTGAGTTGGCGGTAGTCGAATTCGATCGTCCAGCGCAGGCGCGCTAGCCGCGCGAGTCGCTCCCGGTTCGTTTGCTCGGGCAGGTTCGAGAGCCAGTAGTCGCTCGGCGCTTCGTCGCTCGCGGGCCATTCAATGATCAGCCATTCCCAGCGCGGGGGCAGGCAGTCGTTGACGAGGGCGTGCGCGGCGACGACGCGAACGAAGGCGAAGCGGCTCTCGATTTGCTAGCCGTTCGGACTCGTGCGACAGGGAAGCGTCTTCCAGGCGCGCGTCGGCAACCGCTCAGCGAGCGCCCGCACCGACTCCGGCTTACGGTCAGGCCGGGCGACCGTGCGTGGCCGGCCCAGCTTGCCCTTGCGTTCGGGGACCACGAAGCGCGTCTCCGGGCCAAAAACGCTGATCTGCGCGGACACCGCGAGCACGTACTCGAGCTCGAGCTCGTGCAGGCGGCCGCGGAAGCTCGTGTCGTCGCCGTAGGCGCAGTCGGCCAGGATCGGCGCCTGTGGGATCTCCCACTCGCAGGCCTGCTCGCTGAGCGAGGCCGCCAACTGTGGTTTCGTCTGAAAGGCGACCGGCGCCGGGATCTTCGCCCTCTCCCGGCGCTGCTCGTCCGCGCACCACTCCTCGGGCAGGTAGAGCGCCCAGCCGAGCGGCAGCGTGCCCCGCTCGCCGACCGCGTGCACGGAGACCGTGATCTGGCAGTTGTCGATCTTGCCCAGCGTCCCCGACCACTGTCGCTTCACCCCCGGCGAGTGCTGACCGTCCTTTCTTATCCCCGTGTCGTCGACCACCCAAGCAGCCACCTCGATCTCCGGCGCGACCCGGTCCGCACAGGCGCGCACCAGCACGCCCGGATCCCAGGGCGAGTCGGCCAGAAACTGCTGTAACGACTCGTAGCGTGCAGCCGACTCACCCAGCCGAAACAACGTCGGCTGCAGGCTCGGGGGTCTCGACGAACGGGCTCTCTCCGCCACGCGTCAGTAGCTCCTTCGTCGTCTTTGACGCGACCTGGGCCTCGCGCAACTGGAACGGGTGTTCGTGATCACGATCCGCGCCTGCCGCAGTCGCTCGATGTCCGCCGGCGTGGCGATGTCGCGGGCGCGGTAGTAGTTCTCGCCGTCCTCAGGCAGCAGCACGCGCAACCGGTCGCGGATCGTGATCCCAGGCGTGACCACGAGGAATGCGTCCGTGAAGCGGGCGTCCTGCGGGTTCGCCTGCTTGTTCAGCGTCTGCCAGGCGATCAGCATCGCCATGACGACCGTCTTCCCGCTCCCGGTCGCCATCTTGAACGCCATCCGGTACAAACCGGGGTTCTGATCCTCGGCGAGCTTCCGCAGTTCGTTCCCGATCCACACATCACCCTGCTTCGCCGCGCACTCCGTCAGATAGATCGCCGTCTCCAGCGCCTCGATCTGACAGAAGAAGAGAGGACGCTCACGACTCTCGTCCGTCCAGTACTCGAGTAGCCGCCTCGTCGTCGGCGTCACGCCGGGGTAATGCAGTGAGCGCCAGGTGCCGACGCGCTCACGTATTTGGTTGATCAGCCGGTTCTCCTCGATCCGATCGCGCGTCCACTGCGTCTCCAACTCGAGCTGCTTCCCGCGCACCTTCGACGCGGGGATCGGCATGAAGTACGAGCTCACCCGACGACCCTCGACGATCTCGTTAGTAATGCCTGTGTCGCCAAACGCCCAGTGCCGCGCCGGTTCGCGGAACGGCGCGTTCAGGATCGGGTTCTCGATGACGACGTCAGGCACGACGCGAGCAGCTTCCTTTTCGGAGATGTCCGGTTGAGGCTGAACAATCGTACGAGAGCGACAAGTCGCCGGTCGGCGATGCGCCCGTCGGCTTCGTTTGCGGGACCGCTACCACCTCTCCGGCCGTACTCAAACGCCGCCGACGACGAGCGGCGACACAGTAATAAGGAGAGAGCCGAAGACCGAGGAGCGTGTCGCGGTTCCGCCAGAGTGCGACGGCTACGCACGTCGACACGGGGCGGGAGCGCACCGGTGCTGTGCGCTCCGCCAAACCGTGCAATACAGGTGGACGATGCACCTCGGGCGCAAGGCGAACGGTCCTCCGCGCGCGTGTA
>JALYLC010000698.1 GCA_030774435.1 Actinomycetota bacterium | reverse complement strand
GCCGTCGCTCTGGACGGCGATCGCCTGTCCGGTGTCGCTGCCGCCGGCGACCGTGGTGCGCGCGATCCCGCCACTGCCGAAGGCGCCGAGGGCTCCGGTCGTGCCGATCTTCGCGACCAGCATCTGGCGGTTGGCCGACGAGATCGCGTCGATCGACTCGCCCGCGGCGTAGAGCGAGCCATCGGGCAGCAACGTGAGCGCGTGCAGGGATGTCGCACCGAGGGTGAGGCGGCCGCCGTTGAAAGTGGTGTCGAGCGTGCCGGCACCCGCCGCCGAGTAGCGCTGCACCCAGGCGGAGCCGTCCGGCCCGCTCGTGCTGGCGACGACGTAGCGGTTGTCCGGGAGCGCGACGACCGCGTCGTAGATGCGCCCGGCGCGCGCGGGATCGGCTCCGGAGCCATCGGGGTTGAGTCCGTCGACCACGACGCCGCTCGAGCCGAGCGAGAGGCCGCCGCTGGACGAGTAGGTACCGCAGGCCGTCGTGCTGTTGCCGCTGGCGGGCAGCGTGACCACGGCGCGCAGGCCGTAGAGCGCGGCGGGCCCGGTCGGCGGCACTGCTGCGGAGGCGTGGCGATCGCGGCCGTAGCCCGCGAGCACGATGCTCCCGTTGGGCTTGACCGCAAGCGCGCGAGCGGTGTAGTCGATGAGGTGCGGCGCGAAGCAGACGGCACTGGCGCTGTAGGCACCGCCGGCCGTGAAGCGGGCGACGACCATCGACTGCGAGCCACCAAAGCCCGCTGCGATGATGTTGCCCCCGGCGTCCTGGGTCATGGCGACCGCGCCGCTCGCGCCGACCGAGCCGGCCGGAGTTCCGGCGAACTGCCTGGTGGCGAACCCGCCGTTGCCGAAGCTCGTGTCGATCGAGCCGTTGACGTTGTAGCGGACGAGCGTCATGAACCCGGCGCGGGAGCCGCCGACCACGATCTTCCCGTCGCCCTGGACGACCATGGGAATGCGGTTCTCGATGTTGCTGAAGATCAGATTCTCGCCCGCGGTCCCGACGTGATAGCCGGTGGCGTTGAAGCTCGGGTCGAGCTGGCCATCGGCCAGAGCCGCCGCCGGAGCGGCGAGTGCTGCACACCCGATCGCGAAGGTGAGCGCGCAGGCGCGCCGAAAACGCCGTCGAAGAATCGGATGAGACACGAGATGCTCCCTGGAGCTCGTAGTTGACAAGGCCAGGCACCGCCCGTCGCAGGCGCCGGCCGCGCTCCACCACCTGCGTGTCTATCACAGGGAATCGAGGGAGGACGAGCGGACTCGACGTTCGTCTAGGTCAGAGGCCTTCCGGGGGCGGAAGACCACCCAGAGGCCGCGATCGCCCGGGCCGGTCGCCGCGCGCAGCCTCACTGCGCACGTACAGGAGCGACGCGTCGAAGTAGGGCTGGAAGTCCCAGGGAGCATACGCGCCGGTCGCCAGCGCACGGGCGACGAGGTGTCGCGCGCGCTGGCTCTCGAGCACCTTCCGCTCGAGCTCGCCGAGATCCCAGCGTTCGTCACTCTCGGCGCGGAAACCGGCCACGAGGCCGTCGTATCCGGGGTCGCTCGCGAGGTTGCGCAGCTCGTGCGGATCCGAGCTCAGGTCGTAGAGCAGATCGGGGTCGCCGGGGCAGCGGACGTACTTGTGCGCACCGCGCCGGATCATGACGGCGGGTGCCCGCACGCCCTCGGCGAGGTATTCGCCCAGCGCCTCTGCCGGCCCCGCCGCCGCTCCCGTCAGCGCTCCGGCGAGGCTCGAGCCCTCGAACTTGGCCTCGGCGGCAGTCGTGCCGGTCAGCTCGGCCAGCGTGGGGGCGAGGTCGAGTTGAGAGACGGGACCGGCGATCCGGCGCGGTGTGAGGCCCGGGCCGCGCA
The DNA here is from genome assembly GCA_030774435.1 of Actinomycetota bacterium. Taxonomy (GTDB): domain Bacteria; phylum Actinomycetota; class Thermoleophilia; order Gaiellales; family JALYLC01; genus JALYLC01. The sequence goes on along the minus strand of JALYLC010000698.1, from coordinate 1,929 downwards.
CGATCAGCGGCACGCGCGCGGAGCCCTCGAGGAACGACATCTTGTACCAGAGCCCGCGCTCGCCGAGCAGCTCGCCGTGATCGGCCGTGAAGAGGACGAGCGTGTCGCGATCGAGCCCGGTCGCGCCGAGCGCATCGAGCACCTCGCCGACGCGCTCGTCGAGGTAGCTGACCGCCGCGTAGTAGCCGTGCCGCGCGCGCCGTATCTCCTGCTCGCTCAGCGGCCTGTCGTCGAGGCCGATCATGTCGCGCAGGCGGAGGCTGTGCGGGTCGGCCTCTGCGCGCGGGAGCACGCCGACGGCGGGCAGGTCGATCGCGCGCTCGTCATACAGCTCCCAGTAGCGGCGCCGCATCTCCCAGGGGTCGTGCGGATTCGTGAACGAGACGGTCAGGAAGAACGGCCGTCCGTCCGTCCGCAGCGACAAGTCGCGGATCTTCTGCACGGCGCGGAAGCAGACCTCGTCGTCGTAGTCGGTCTGCAGCGCGGCCTCGCTCACGCTCGCCGAGAGCAGGCTCGTCGTATTGTGGTACCACTCGAGCCGCTCGCCCTCGGGCAGCGTCCAGTCGGGAGTCCAGTCGAATCCCGACGGGTAGACGTCGGTCGTGAGCCGTTCCTCGAAGCCGTGCAGCTGATCCGGGCCGACGAAGTGCATCTTGCCGGCGAGCGTCGTGCCGTAGCCGGCAGCGCGCAGCACATGGGCGATCGTCGGCGTCCCGGCCGGCAGCTCCGCGGCATTGTCATAGGCCCCGATCGACGACGGCCGGCGGCCGGACAGCAGCGCGAACCGCGACGGGGCGCACAGTGGCGAGGCGCAGTACGCGTTCTCGAACACGACGCCCTCGCGCGCCAGAGCGGTCAGGCGCGGCGCCTGGACGACGGCGTTGCCGTAGGCCGGCAGATGCTCCGCGGCCAGCTGGTCGGCCATCACGAGCAGCACGTTGGGGCGGGGGCTCACCAAGTCAGAGCCGCGCCGTTCGCGCCCGGTATCACGCGATCGCGGTCTCGAGCGACGGCGTGTCGGCCAGCAGGGCCTTGGTGTAGTCGTCCGTGGGCGCATGCAGCACGTGCTCGACGGCGCCGAGCTCCACGATCCGGCCGGCGCTCATGACGGCCACGCGCTGTGCGATCGAGCGCACGAGCGGCAGGTTGTGCGTGACGAAGAGCATCGCCAGGCCGAGCTCGCGCTGCAGCTCGGCGAGCAGCTCCACGATCGCCGCCTGGACGCTCACGTCGAGCGCGGAGGTGACCTCGTCGCAGACGAGCACGGCAGGGCTGACGACCAGGGCACGGGCGATCGCCACGCGCTGGCGCTCGCCGCCCGAGAGCTGGTCGGGATAGCGGTCGACGTAGCTCGAGGCGAGCGACACGCGGTCGAGCATCTCCTCGACGCGCTTGTCGGCCTCGGTGCCGGTGGCGGCGCCGAAGACCCCGAGCGGCTGGCGCACGATCTGCCCGATCGTCTTGCGCGGGTTGAGAGAGCCGTAGGGGTTCTGGAAGACGTACTGGATCGACTGCCGGGCCTCGCGCGTGCGACTGCGGGCGGCATCGGCCAGCGGCTGCCCGCGCAGCGAGATCAGCCCTGAACGGTCGCGGTGGAGACCGGCGATGGAGCGGGCGAGCGTCGTCTTGCCCGACCCGGACTCCCCGACCAGCGCGAGGCACTCGTGCGGGGCGACCTGCAGGTTGATGTCGTGCACCACCGTGACGGAGCCGTAGCCCGCGAAGACGTGGTCGAGCGAGAGCACCGCATCGCTGACGGCGTCCTGCCCGATGTACTCCTCGAGTCGCCCCGAGCGTGAGATGGCGCTCGCCCGCACCTCCTCGGCGCGGATGCACTTGACCCAGAGGTTGGGCGCGAGCTCGCGCAGCCGGGGCTCATCGGCGCGGCAGGCGTCCATGACGAACGTGCAGCGCGGCGCGAACGCGCAG
>JALYLC010000697.1 GCA_030774435.1 Actinomycetota bacterium | reverse complement strand
TCGCGCAACTGGGTCAGCGGGGCACGCTCGGACACCGGCGGTGCGCGTAGCTCGACAACGACCTCCGCGCGCGTGGCAGCCGCGTACGCGGGCGCAGCGGCGAAGGCCAACAGCGCACCGAGCGCGAAGACCAGGGCACGCGCTGGCAACCTCACGTGTCCAGCGTACCCCGAAACGCGTGATTTCCGTTCAAGAGCGCATTTCAGGATGAGCGTGTGTGCCTGGGGTGGATGGAGCGAGCAGGGGCGCCGGCCGGCTCGCAGATCCGGTTGGACCCCTTTCAAGAGCCGGCCGGTGTCCCTGCGAAGCCCCGGGCCCGCCTCGCGCAGCGAGCGAGCGCCCGGGTCGGACGGAAGTCAATTGCCGGGGCGCACCCCACCAACCCTCGAACCCTCACACCCCTGGTCGCGCCCTGGCAATCGACTGCAGGCCGATCCAGCCGCTCCAGACACCACGATCATTTAGAAATGCGCTCTAACAGACTCGCGCGGTGGACACCCTCCCCGTCGCAACCACCGGCCACGTCGAGTCGTCGCGGCGCGAACCGATCGGCGACGACTGGGGGATCGTCGAGTTCAGCCACCGCCGCTGCGCGCCGTCCCCGCGACAACCCGGAGTGGCCCGAGGTCGGCATCTTCGCCCAGCGGGGCAAGGGCCGCCCGAACCGCATCGGCGTCTCGACGTGCCAGCTCCTGAGCGTCGACGGAACCCGCGTGCATGTGCGCGGCCTGGACACCATCGACGGAACGCCCGTGCTCGACATCAAGCCCTACATGCGCGAGTTCGGCCCGCGTGGCGAGATCCGCCAGCCGCGCTGGGCCGACGAGATCATGGGCGAGTACTTCTAGTTCGCGCCGCGCACCACGATCCGCGGCTCGTGGCGAACCGGGAAGTTGACCGAGGAGGCGATGAAGCAGATCGCCGACGCGTCATGGTGCAGCGCCTGCGCGCGCTCGGCCATGCCGGGCTCGGCGACGGTCACGACCGGGCGGAGGACGACGTCCTCGAAATGGCCGCCGCCGTCCGGCGTCTCGACCATCACGCCCTCGGCGGCGTCTTCGTAGGCCGTCACCACCACGCCGTTGACGGCGCACTGGTGGAGATACGAGAGCATGTGGCACTGGCTGAGAGCGGCGACCAGCAACAGCTCGGGATTCCAGCGGTCGTCGTCGCCGCGAAAGGCGGGATCCGAGGACGAAGCGATCGCCGGGCGGCCCGGCGAGGTCGTCTCGTGCGTGCGGTCGTAGCTGCGGTAGTCGGCCGTTCCCTGGCCGCGATCCCCGGTCCACACCGAGAGCGTCTCGTACGTGTGCCTACGGGGCATGTTGACTCTCCTTAAGAACTGGTTTCAAAAGTGGCGGGGCGTTCGGAGGACCACGAACGCGACTTTTGAAACCTCAGGCGCCACGCGCGGCGGCCTCGACGGCGGCGGGCCGCGGGCTTCCGTTGTCCCACAGCTCCTGCAGGCCGCCGGCCGCCTCTGCCACGCGGCGCCCCACGTCCGGCTGGGCGACGGCGAGCACGCCGCGCCCGGCGAGCGCAGAGGCGACCGCTTCGACGGGCTGGAGGTGGACGCCGCCGAGCCCGATCGCCGGATAGGTGTCGGCCACCGTCACGAGCGCGCCCGACCGGCCCTCGCTCAGGCCGACGAGCCCGACGAAGTGCCCGACCGACCAGTCCGCCGGCGGACCCGCCGCGAGATCGCCGCGCTCGAGGTAGGCGGCGACCTGGGCCGCGGTCGGATGCGAGCCCCAGAACGCGCCCGTCTGCACGTTCGCGATCAGCACGACCGGGGCGGTCGCCTCTGCGGCGGCCCGCAACAGCGCGCGCACGGCAGACGCGTCGAGTCCCGTCAGCGGAGAGGCCGCCAGGCGTCCCGACGAGAGCTCGGCGACGGCGTGCGCGAGGCCGTGCGCCGACGTGCCGGACGAGGCATCGTCGCCGGTGACCGGGAGCTGCACCAGGAAGTCGCCGCGCCCGGGTTCACCGAACGGCAGCACGTCACGGCCGCCGTCGGCGGTGAGGACGCTCCCCGCCGGCAACGCCACGTCATCCTGCTCGACCGGCCCCTCGCCGTGCAGCCTCAGCGCGAGTGCCGCCCAGAAGCACCCGCACAGCTCGTCCTTCTGGGGCAGCTCGGCCGCGTGCAGCTCGAGCAGGCGGTCGGCACCGCGCGTCAGCATCGTCATGGCGGCATCCAACCAGGGATGCCCGCCGCGCGCAACGATCAGGCCAGCTTCGCCCCGAGCTCCAGCACCACGTCGCGCAGCACCCGCACGTCCTCGGGGCTCGTACGGAAGTTGACGAAGCACGGCCGCAGGCAGGCCGTCCCGTCGATGTCGGCGCCGGAGACGTAGACCCGGCCGTCGGAACGCAGCGCCGCCGCCAGATCGCGGTTGTGCTCGTCCAGCGGGCGGCTCGTCGCGACATGCCGGAACGGCACCACCGAGAGCTCGGGCTCGCCCAGCAGCTCCAGCTCGTCGCGCTCCTTGACGAGGTCGGCGAACAGGCGCGCCTCGGAGAGGTTGCGCTCGATCGCGCTGCGGTAGGCGGCGAGCCCGTGCACGCGCAGCGCCAGCCAGAGCTTGAGCGCGCGGAACGGGCGCGAGTACTCGAGCGTGCGGTCGACCGCGTCCTGTTCACCGAGCTCGTGGGGGACGTACGTCGCCTCGTGGCTGAACGCGCGCTCGAGCCACTCCACCTCCCGCACCATCAGCACACCGCAGGCCTTCGGCACGAACAGCCACTTGTGCGCGTCCACGGTCACGGAGTCGGCGCGGGCGAGGCCGCGAAAGAGCGGGGCGTGGCTCTCCACGAGCGCCGCCGGCAACCCGTAGGCGCCGTCGACGTGCAGCCACACGCCGCGTTGCGCACAGACGTCGGCGAGCTCGTCGAGCGGGTCGACGGCCCCTGTCAGCGTGGTGCCCGCGCTCGCGACGACCGCGATCGGCGCCACGCCCGCGGCGCGGTCGGCGT
>JALYLC010000696.1 GCA_030774435.1 Actinomycetota bacterium | reverse complement strand
CCGGCCGCGAGGGCGACCAGCAGCCGGTCGGCGAGGGCGCCGCTGCTCGCCTCGTAGGCCTCTGCCATCGCATCGACGACGTCCGGGCCGGCGAGGATGTTGCCCTGGACGGCGTAGCCGAAGCCGGTTCGCCCGCCCGCCCACGCCATGCAGCTCTGGCCCGTATGGGTGGCGCCGCGGCCACTCGCGTCGACCACGCCGGCCTGGCGGTCATCGCGACCCGGATCGGCGGCCAGCACGGCGTCGAGCGCTTCGCGGGCGCTCGCGCCCTCACGCAGGAGGGCCAGTCCGTCGGGCCCGTAGCGGGTGTTGGCCAGCGCCTGTGTCGCGATCGCCCCGATCCCGGCCTCGAGCCACGGCACGACGGCGCCGACGGCCAGGAACTTCGAAGCAACGGCGACTCCCATCTGCTCGGCGTGCGCGTCGCAGGCGACGATCGAGAACGTCACGCGAAAGCCCGTACTACCTCGCCGGGGCTCCCCTCATGCACCTTGGCGCTCACGCCGATGCGCGCCAGCTCGGCGCGCAGCGCATCCGGCGTGCCCGTCAGCAGGCCGAAGGTGCCGTAGTGCCCGGGGACGATCTCGGGCGCCGAGACGAGACGCGCCGCGTAGGCCGCCTGGAGTGGCCCCATCGTGTAGTGGTCGCCGATCGGGAGGATCGCGATGCCGGGCGTGTAGATCTCTCCGATCAGCCCCATGTCGGCATGCACCGCGGTGTCTCCGGCGGCGTAGATCGTCGGCATGTCCGGCCCTTCGATCACGAAGCCGGCGGGATCGCCCAGGGGCGTGCCGTCGGGCGCGCTCGAGGAGTGCACGGCGTTCGTCATGGTCACGTGCAGGCCCGCGATCTCGATCGCCCCGCCCTTGTTGAAGCCGACCGTGTCGCTGACGCCCTGGGCCCCCAGCCACCCGGCGAGCTCGGGGATCGTCGCCACCGGAGCCGAGTGCTCACGGGCGATCGCGGCCGTGTCGGAAGCGTGGTCGACGTGGCCGTGCGTGAGCAGGATCGCGTCGCAGCGCTCGACGACGAGCCCCACGGGCCAGGACGGATTGCCCGTGACCCAGGGGTCGATGAGGACGCGCGCGCCCGCAGGCGTGTCGATCTGAAAGGACCCGTGACCGAGCCAGGTGATGCCAGACATGGGCGGAGTCTACGAACTGGCGGCTGGACGGCTACCCGGGTGGGACGAGCGATGCTGCGGCGGTGCGCGCGACGTCCACGAGCGGCTGCGGCGCGATGCCCAGCCAGATCACGATGGCGGCCGAAACGACCACGGCGGTCGCCGCCAGCCGCGTCCCGGGGACGATGCGCGGGCGAGCCTCGCTGGCCGGGCGCGTGTAGATGGCCAGCAGGAAGCGCAGGTAGTAGGCGAGCGAGATCATCGTGCCGATCACGCCGATCACGGCCAGGTAGGTCTTGCCCGCGTCGATCGCCGAGCCGAACAGGTAGAGCTTGGCGAGGAAGCCCCCGGTGGGCGGGAAGCTCGCGAGCGAGAGCAGCGAGAGGGCGAGGCCGCCGGCGAGCAGTGGGTGGTCGCGCCCGAGGCCCCGCAGGTCGCCGAGGAAGACCGGTCCGCCGATCTCGCGCTCTCGAACCGACACCACGGCCAATGCGCCGAGGTTCATGGCCGCGTACACCGCGAGGTAATAGAGCAGGGCGCGCGTGGCGAGCGGCGTGTGCGCCACGACGGCGATCAGGAGGTATCCCGCCTGGCCGATGCTCGAGTAGGCGAGCATGCGCTTGACGTTGGTCTGCCGCAGCGCGGCGATGTTGCCGATCAGCATGGACGCGATCGCGACCGCTGCCACGGCGTTCTCCCAGACATCGCTGGCGGGGGCGAACGCCGTCGTCATCACGCGCAGCAGGGTCGCCAGCGCAATGGTCTTCGTCGCGGTCGCCATGAACGCCATGACCGCGGTCGGCGCGCCCTCGTAGACATCGGGCGTCCACATGTGGAACGGCGCCGCCGAGGCCTTGAAGGCAAGCCCCGCGACGACGAGCGCGATGCCGAGCAGCAGTATGCCCGTGTGCGAGGCGCCGGCGTTGAGCGCCTTGCCGATGCCGTCAAAGCGCAGCGATCCGGTGGCGATGTAGACCAGGCCGCTTCCGAACAGGAGCGCGGCGGAGCCCACGGAGCCGGTGATCAGGTATTTGAGCCCGCTCTCCAGCGAGGCCTCGTTGTGCACGTCCAGGGCGCAGAGCACGTAGAGCGAGATCGAGAACAGCTCGAGCGCGACGAACAGCGAGACGAAGCCGTTGGCCGCCGCGAGGATACACATGCCGGCGCCGGCGAAGCAGAGCAGCGCGTAGTACTCCGCGATACGGTCGGCCAGGCGGCGGGTGCCCCAGCCGAGCAGGACGGACGCCACGCCGCTGGCGCACACGATGACCTGCACGAGCGCTGCGTAGCGGTCGGTCGCGAGCTGGCCGCTGAAGGCCGTGCGGTCGCCGGCGTCCCAGAGGTGCCAGCACGCGACGCCCGCGCCCGTGAAGCTCGCGAGGCCGATCACACCACTCGTGACGCGCGCGCTGCGGCTCTCGAAGGTGCCGACGACCAGCAGGACGAGCGCTCCGACGGTCAGGATGAAGGCCGGCAGGATCGCGCCGAGCTGTACCGACGGGGTCGCGATGGCGGCCGCAGCTGCGGGGATCACGGGCCGGCCTTCGCGGTCACGGCGGAGACGATGCCGTGCATCGACAGCGACACGCGATGCGTGACGGCGTACGGGTAGACGGACAGCGCCAGCACGCAGGCGACCAGCGGCAGCAGGTAGCTCGCCTCCCAGCGCACGTCGCCCATGCCAAAGAGCCCTGGACCCGGCTCGGCGGGCGCGTCATGCAGCAGCGCCGAGATCCAACGCAGCATGTACATCGCCGCGAGCACGATCGCGACGGACGCGAGCGCGCCGATCAGCCACCAATCGCGGAACGCGCCGAGCAGGACGAGGAACTCGGAGGCGAAGAGGGCCGAGCCCGGCACTGCCAGCGCCGCGATTCCCGTGGTCATGACGATCGTCGCCAGGCCCGCGCGTCCGCGTGCGAGGGCGCCGACGCGGCGGAACAGCCCTTCGCCCGTGCGCACCTCGACGACGCCGGCGAGCAGGAAGAGCAGCACCGAGAGCAGCCCGTGGTTGACCATCTGGAATGTTGCGCCGGTGGCGCCGATGTCGTTCATCACGAAGATCCCGAGCCCGATCAGGCTCATCTGCGCGATCGAGGAGTAGGCGACCACGCCGCGCGAGTCGGGCTGGCGGAACGCCACGAGCGAGCACCACAGCAGGCCCACGACCGCGATCGCCACGAACCAGCGGCGCAGGTCATGGGCGGGTCCCGGGAAGAGCGGTAGTGCGAAGCGCAGCATGCCGTACGCCCCCGCCTTGGAAACGACGCCGGAGAGCAGGCCGGAAACCTCGGGCGGGGCTTCGCGGTAGGCCTCGGGGACCCAGCCGTGGAACGGATAGAGCGGAGCCTTGATGGCGAACGCGGCCATGAACGCGAGGAACAGCCAGCGCGAGTCACTCGTGCCCACGTGCGCGAGGTCGAACGACCCGGCGCGGAGCCCGAGCGTGATCACGCCGATCAGCATGAGGAGCGAGCCGACGAGCGTGTAGATCACGAAGCGGATCGTCGCCCGCGCACGGTTGGGGCCGCCCCAGACGGCGATCAGCAGTGCCAGCGGCACGATCATGGCCTCGAAGCCGACGTAGAACAGTGCGAGATCCCGCGCCACGAGGAGCAGCACGACGGCAGCCTCCAGCAGCAGCATCAGCGAGGCGTAGCCACGCATGTTCGGCCGTTTCGCCCAGACGCCGAAGCCGAGGGCGCAGGGCACGCACACGGCCGTCAGGGCGACGAGCACGAGCGAGAGCCCGTCCATGCCGACGTGGTAGGTCAGCCCGATGTCGCGCACCCAGGCGTGGGACTGCTCGAACTGCGTGCCACCCGAAGGGTCGAATTCGAATGCCGCGGCCAGCGCGAGCGCGGCCGTCACGAGCGTCACGAGCAGTGCGAACGCCCCGCGCGTGGTGTCGCGCACGGGCAGCACGAGTGCGAGGAGCGCCCCGCCGAGCGGGACGAGCCAGAGCAGCGTGGAGGTCCAGGAACCGCTCATGAAGCGCCCGTCATGAGCCAGGCTGCGAGCGCCGCGATGCCGAGCGCGATCGCGAGCGCGTACACCCGGACGAGGCCCGACTGCGCGCTCGAGAGCAGGCGGCTCGTCCAGGAGGCGATCGCGCCGACGGCGTCCATGCCGCCGATCACGACGCGCTGCTCCCACAGCCGCTGGCCGTTGCGCGCGAGCGCTGCCGCCGGCCGGTAGAAGGCCCAGTCGTAGAGGAGGTCGAAGCCGAACTTCTCCTGCAGCACATGCTCGGCCGGGGCCGTCGCTGCGGCGATGCGCCGCGGCGTGTCGCTGCGCCGGCCCCACAGCACGTGCGCGGCGAAGAGCCCGACGAGCGCGAGGGCGACGGCCAGCGCGGACGTGCCGAGATCCTGGTTGCCGGTCGCCTCGATCCCTGCGGGGATCGTCGGCTCGAGGAAGTTGCGCACGCCGTGCGTGACCTGCGGGATCTCCAGCAAGCCCGCGAACAGCGCGCCCACGCCGAGCACGCTGATCGTCCAGAGCATCGGCCGGGGCCCCTCGCCGCGCCCGGCGTGCGCCTTGCCATGCTCGCGCGCGTAGTCGCTGGGCTCGCCGTGGAACACGAGCAGCATCAGGCGGAAGGTGTAGAGGGCGGTGACGAACGCGCCCGCCAGGCCGAGTCCCCAGACCGTGTAGCCGACCCAGTCGCCGCGCGCGAGCGCGGCGGAGAGGATCTGGTCTTTCGAGAAGAAGCCCGAGAACGGCGGCACGCCCGCGAGCGCCAGCGCGCCGATCCACATCAGGCCGGTCGTGTACGGCAGGTAGCGGCTCATCCCGCCCATCTTGCGCATGTCCTGCTCGTCGTGGAGGGCGTGGATGACGACGCCCGCACCGAGGAACAGGAGTGCCTTGAAGAACGCGTGCGTGACGAGATGGAACATGCCCGACGAGTACGCGCCGATGCCGACGCCGCAGAACATGTAGCCGATCTGCGACATCGTCGAATAGGCGATCACGCGCTTGATGTCGGTCTGCACGAGCGCGATCAGCCCCGCGAGCGTGAGCGTCGCCACGCCGATGATCGCGACGAGATCGGAGACGTCGGGCGCCAGCGAGTAGAAGGGCCACATGCGCGCCACGAGGTAGACCCCGGCAGTGACCATGGTGGCGGCGTGGATCAGCGCCGAGACCGGCGTCGGGCCCTCCATCGCGTCCGGCAGCCACGTCTGCAGCGGCAGCTGCGCGGACTTGGCGACGGCGCCGACCAGCAGCAGGAGCGCGATCCAGTTGGCCGTCGAGGAGCCCGAGGCGATGCTGCCGGGCGCGAGCGCGAAGGCGGTCGCGTAATCGACCGTGTGCAGGTGGTTCCAGATCACGAAGATGCCGAGCGTCATGCCGACGTCCCCGATCGCGTTCATGACGAAGGCCTTCTTGGCCGCTGCGACGGCGCTCGGGCGCTCCCACCAGAAGCCGATCAGCAGGTAGGACGAGAGGCCGACGAGCCCCCAGCCGGCCAGCAGGAACACGAAGTTCCCGGCCAGGACGAGCAACAGCATCGAGAACACGAACACGTTGAGGTAGGCGAAGAAGCGGTTCTCCTCGCCGTCTCCGTCCATGTAGCCGACCGAGTACGCGTGGATCAGGAAGCCGATTCCGGTGATCACGAGCAGCATCACGGCCGAGAGCGGATCCACCAGGATGCTCGCGTCGACCTGGAAGCTGCCGCCCGAGAGCCAGTGCCAGCCGGTCGAGACGATCGCCCGCTGCGAATCGTCGCGGGAGAGCAGGTCGATGAAGGCCAGCAGCGAGAAGACGAAGCCGGCCAGGATCGAGAGCGACGCCGCCCAGGCCACGAAGCGCCGCGAGACGCTCGGCCCGACGGCGATGTTGAAGCCGAGGCCGACGAGCGGCGTGAGCAGGACGAGCCAACCGTAATCGCCGGCGTTCATCCGTGCAGGCTCCGCAGCTCATCGACGTCGAGCGGCGCGCCGCGGCGCGCGAGCGCCACGATCAGCCCGAGGCCGACCACGACCTCGGCGGCCGCGACAGCCATGACCGTCAGCGCCAGCACATGGCCGTCGTTGCCGCCCACGTAGCGCGATCCGGCCACCAGCAACAGGTTGCCCGCGTTCAGCATGATCTCGAGCGAGAGCAGGATCACGAGTGGGTTGCGGCGCAGCATCACGCCTGCCAGACCGATGCAGAAGAGCGCGGACGACAGCGTGATCCAGGAGCCGATGCCGGGGGTCACGACCCCACCTCGCTCTCCTCGGCCGCCGCTTCCTCGCGGCGCAGGAACTCGCGCCGCAGGTCATAGCGGTCGCCCCTGGGCTCGCGCTCGCCCGGCTCGCCGCGGGGGCGGCTCGGCAGCAGGTCGCCCGCGCCGAGCACGACGCCGGCGATGGCGCCGACGAGCAGGATCAGCGAGATCGCCTCGAAGGCGAGCAGGTGGTCGGTCAGGAACAACCGCCCGATCGTGGCCGGCGAGCCGAACGAGTCGACCACCGTCGCGGGCGAGGCGAGTGCGCCGTTGGAGTCGCTCACGGCGATCACGCTCTCGATGAAGATCGCGAGGCCGGCCAGCCCCGCAGCTCCGGCGCCGAGGCCGCCGCGTCTGAGGTCGAGATCGGCTCGATCGCCCAGGTACGCGATGACGAACAGGAACATGATCATGACCGCGCCCGCGTAGACGAGCAATTGCGCGACCGCCACGAAATCGCCCTGCAGGACGAGGTAGAGCGCGGCCAGCGAGGCGAGGTGCAGGATGAGCGACAGCGCGGCCAGGAACGGGTTGCGCTGGACGACCACGGCGATCGCCGAGCCGATCGCGGCCGCACCCGCCACATAGAAGACCGCGATGCCCATCAGTCTGCCGGCACCTCGTCGTGGTTCTGCGAGTAGACGTGGTACATGCCGAGCACGCCGGCGCCCTCGATCTCCTGGGCGCCGCGGTCGAACTGCTCGGGATCCTGCGCGGGCGTGCGGCGCAGCGGCGGATCGAGCAGCATCTGCTTGGTGTAGACGAGCGCGTCGCGCGAGAGCTCCGACAGTTCGAAGTCGTTGCCGAGCGTGATCGCGTCGAACGGGCACGCGATCTCGCAGTAGCCGCAGAAGATGCAGCGGGCCATGTTGATCTCGTAGATGCGCGCATAGCGCTCGCCCGGCGAGACGCGCGCGTCGGGCTCGTTCTCGGCCGCGACGACGCGGATGCAGTCGGCCGGGCAGGCCGCTGCGCAGAGCGAGCAGCCGATGCACTTCTCCAGCCCGTTGGGATGGCGGTGCAGGCGGTGGCGCCCGCGGAAGCGCGGGTAGACGGAGCGCTTGTGCTCAGGGTAGGCCTGTGTCACGGGGCGCCGGAAGAGGTGCCGCAGCGTGACCGAGAAGCCCTTGAGGCCCTGCGCCTGCTGGCGCCCGAGATCGAGCCCCGCGCGCACGGGGTGTTCCTGGAGATCGTCGAACAGCGTCATCGCACCTCCATCAGGACAGCGCCACCCAGGCGGCGGTGCCGAGCAGGTTGAGGGTCGCGAGCGGCAGGAGCACCTTCCAGCCGAGCTTCATGAGGCGGTCGTAGCGCAGCCGGGGGACGGTCGCTCGCACCCAGATGAACGTGAACAGGATGGCGAACGTGCTTCCGATCATCCACAGCGGGCCCGGGATCGACGTGAAAGGCGCGAACGGCAGCGGGCCGCGCCAGCCGCCCAGGAAGAGCGTCGCGCCGAGCGCCGAGAGCACGATCGCCTCGACGAACTCCGCGTTCGCGAACATCGCGAAGCGCATGCCGCCGTACTCGGTGTGGAAGCCGGCGACGATCTCGCCGTCGGCCTCTGCGAGGTCGAAGGGCGGGCGGTTGCACTCCGCGAGCGCCGAGAGGTAGAAGATGCCGAAGCCGAGGATCTGCGGGACGATGTACGGGTAGTCGTGCTGGGCGTCGACGATGCCCTGCAGCGAGAGCGTGCCCGACTGGACGACCACGCCGATGATCGCGAGCGTGAACGCGACCTCGTAGGAGACGAGTTGCGCGACTGCGCGCAAGCCACCGAGCAGCGCGTACTTCGAGCCGCTCGCCCAGCCTCCGACGAGCATGCCGTAGAAGCCCATCGAGCCGATCGCCGCCACGTACAGCAGGCCCACGTTGGAATCGGCGATCGACAGGAAGATGTGCTCGTGCGTGCCCGGGATGCGTGCCTGGCCGCCGAACGGGATCAGCGCGAACGAGGAGAGCGCGGCGAACATCGAGATGAACGGCGCCGTCAGGTAGAGGCGGCGGTGCGCACCCTCGGGGATGACGTTCTGCTTGCGGATCAGCTTGCCGAGGTCGGCGATCGGCTGCAGCAATCCCATCGGCCCGACGCGGTTGGGGCCGTGGCGCGTCTGCAGCCGCCCGATCAGCTTGCGCTCGAAGACGGTCATGAACGCGAAGAAGCCCATCAGCCCGTTGACCAGGATGAAGGCCTTGATCAGCGTGACCAGCACCCCGTCCGGCATCAGGCCCGCGCCTCGACCGTGCAGTCGGCGTCGACCGGCGCGCCGTCCCAGGCGAAGCGCACCGCTCCCGGCGCGAGCGTGCGCGAGAGCCGCGCCGAGCCGCTGTTCGTCCCGCCCGCGTGACGCACCGTCACGGGCGCACCCTCGGCGATCCCGAGTCGCAGCGCATCCGCGCGTGCGAGCACGATCTCGTGGCTGCGCTGGAAGGCGAGGCGCTCGGTGCGCGCCACCGCTGCGCCGGCGAAGAGCGGGCGGCGACCGACTGCGCGCAGGCC
>JALYLC010000695.1 GCA_030774435.1 Actinomycetota bacterium | reverse complement strand
GGCTCGCGCGGCACTTTGCGCGCGCCCAGGGTCGCCACAGGTCTGCTAGCCGGGCGCCTACCCACCAGCACGACAACCACTGCTGCGCCCGGCTGGCAGATCGCAGGCGATTCGAGACGTCCGAACGCCGCGATCATTCTGCTAGTACGTCTAAGCCCGGCGGAGCGGGGGCGCTCAGTGCTGCCCGCAGCAGCGTGCGCGCCGACCAGCGCATCACCTCGGCCGCCTCCGGCCGGGACAGGCCGGCGATGTCGGTGAGCCAGACCAGCGCGTCGATGCCGACGGCCGAGGCGATGGCCAGTACCAGGCGCGAGAGTTCCGACTCGGGAACCTGTCCGCGCAGCGGGCTGAGGGCATCAGCGACCCAGGTGATCCGGCGCCCGACGCGAAAGGGAAGATCGCCCCGTTTTGGGGCATCCGCCTCGAGGGAGAGCCGCAGCATCGCGCGCAGCTCGGCCTCGTGCTCGATCGCCGTCCTGGCGAGCTCTGCCGTGACCATCTCGAGTCGCTCTGCCGCATCGGCGGGCGGGTTCTCGCCGAGCAGCGACGCCTTGCCGATCTCCGGATAGGTGGCCACGAGCATTTCGGCCTGGCTCGGAAAGTAGCGATAGGCGGTGGCGCGCGACATCGACGCGGCGGCGGCGACCTCCTCGACCGTGGGCGTCGTCCCTCGGGCGAGCAGCTCACGCGCGGCTTGAATCAATGCGTCGCGCGTCCGCGCCTTCTGACGGACGCGGCCGGTTAGCTGGTTTGACGCCCTCTTCATGAGACGGTAGTCTAACATGAGACTCTAGTCTTACGAGATGGGGAGGAAGCACCGTGAGCAGTACTGATGCCAACGTAGCGCCCGTGCGCGTTGTCGCGCCCCTCGGGGGTGACGCGCTCTGGTTCAACGGCGCCCTCCAGAACATCAAGGTGCCGGGAGTGTGGAGCGACGATGCGTTCTCGCTGGTGGAGGTGATCTCGACCGAGGGCCGCGCCACAGGCCTCCACACCGATCCGAGTCACGAGACGTTCTACGTGCTCGAAGGCGTCTTGCGCTTTCATGTCGACGGGGAGGAGCACCTCGCAGAGGCCGGCCAGGCGGTGGCCATCCGCCGAGGGGTCCCGCACGCGTTCATGGTCGAGTCCTCGACCGCTCGCTTCCTCGTGCTGAACACCCCAGGCGGGCACGATCGCTTCTTCCGCGCAGGTGGCGAACCTGCGCTGAGCCGCGACTTCGCGTCGGCTCCCGAACCGGACCATGCCCGCACGATGGCGGCGGCCCAGGAGCACGGCGTCGTCTTCCTGGGGCCGCCGCCGTTCTCCGGCGTCCGCGCCACGAGCGGCTGAGCACGGCTCCTTGGAGCGCATTTCTGAATGATCGTGGTGTCGGGAGCGGCTGGATCGGCCTGCTGTCGATCGCCAGGGCGCGCTGTCGGAGGCGTGGGTGCCAAGCGTGGTGGCGTGCGCCCCGGCAATTGACTTCCGTCCGACCCGGGCGCACCGCTCGCTGCGCGAGGCGGGCCCGGGGCGTCGCAGGAACGCCGGCGGGCACTTGAATGGGTTCCAACCGGATCTGCGAGCCGGCCGGCGCCCCTGCTCGCTCCAACCACCCCAGCCACACACGCTCATTTAGAAATGCGCTCTCAGGGAGCGTCGCACAGTGCACGCACCCTCACGGTGCCGGCGCTCCGCGGAAGCGATCGAGCACGCGGCCCTGCTCGCCCACGAAGGCGTACGTGATTCCGTCAGCGGTCACGTCGGCGCGGAGCAGCCCGTAGTCGAGCAGCGAGATCGCGGCGCCCGGAGTCGGCCGGGTGTGGCCGGGGTCGCCGGGGCCCTCGCCGCTCGTGCCGGTCGTGAACTCGAGCACGCCTGCGACCACCTGGCGCTCGTAGCGGTGCAGATGGCCCGCGAGGATCGCGGCGACGTGGTGCGACCGCAGGAGCGGCAGGATCGGATTGCCGGCGCGAATGGGCCGGTGGACGAGGATGAAGCGCACGCTCGGGCCCGGTTCGGCCAGCGCGCTGCGCGCGTAGGCAAGCGCTTTCGCATCTGCCTGGAGCCCGAGGGCGACGATCTGGATCGGCCCGTAGCGGACGCTGTAGTGCTTGCCGCCGCCGGGCAGGTGGAGCGCCGAGATGATCGTGTTGCCGCCGTCGACGAAGAGGTCGTGCTCGCCGAGCGTCGCCCAGAGCGGCGCGTTCGCCATGGCGTCATGCAGCGGGCGGAAGATGTTGCGGTCGAGCAGGCTCGGCAGGGCGAAGAGGTAGCTGTTGTCGCCTGCGCTCAGGATGAACGACGGCTGCTGCGCCGCGAGCACTCGCGCGACGGCCCATTCGTGGTCGTTGCCGGACCCGTAGTCGCCGATCACGGCGAAGCGGATCGGGGCGCGCAGGTCGGACGGTGCGGTGGTGAAGCTCCCGGCGGCGCGCGCGCGTCCGCCCACCGAGGCCGTCCAGGCGTAGCGCGTCCCGGGCTCCAGGCCACTGAAGCGCGCACCATTCGCGGCGACTGCGCGGCCGCTCGGGGCCACCGCCCGCAGGCTGACATCGGCGCGCTTGCGCAGCGTCCACGCGAACTCCGCCCCCGAGGTCGAGAGGCGGATCAGGAACGGCCCTCGCGTGAACGGCGTGCCCTCGGGCTCGAGCAAGTAGAGGTGCCAGTAGACGAGCACGCCGACGACGGCGAGAACGCAGAGCAGGGCGACGATCCCTGCTCCCGCGAGGGCGAGGCGCAGCCGCCGGACGCGGCGGCGCAGTCGCGCGAGTGCCTCGCTCTCGTCCCGCGCGTCCGCGTCGTTCATCCCGCTCCCGTCGTTCCCGGCATCCCCGGGCGACAAGCATTCCGCCCGTCTGTGAGAGGGCTCTGAGACTATCGCCATGGCGCCTGATAGTCGTAGAGTGGCGGGCCGATGAGACGCCGCCCGAGCATGCTCGCCTGCCTCGCTGCGCTGTTCGGGTG
>JALYLC010000694.1 GCA_030774435.1 Actinomycetota bacterium | reverse complement strand
CGGCCCTAGAGAAGGTGCCTCTTTACCGGGGCGCTGCTATCCAGTCTGCCGCGACGACCGTTTTCCCGTAGCGCTTGGACGATGGAACGCCGAAGCCTGCCTGGACGACCCATCGGTACCGTCCGGGGGCAAGACCGAACTTGCGGCCCCGAAACCGCCAATTCGCGGGGAGCACGATTCGGGCCCGAGTGGCGAGCGCCTCAAACACCTCCCGGCCGCCACGGAAGAAGCGGATGCGGTAATAGCTTGCCTCCGGAACGCGCACCCAACCGAACGAATGCGCACGGAACGGAGTCAACCGAATCTGCGTCGTACTCGAAGCCTTACGGTCGCTAGCGGCGCTCCGCGATTGCGCGAGCCGTTTCGCCGCGATCGTCGCGTCCACGTGTCTTCCCGCGCCGTGAAGGTGACTCGTCCCGAGCAAGCGGCTCGTCGGTGGGAAAAGCACAGCTGCAGCGATTACAGCCAAACCAAGAGCCAGCCATCCGAAACGGTGCGTTGCCGCTCGGGGCAGGCGCTTGCGGGACTTCGGGGGCGTCTGGGCTGCTCGAAGGAGGCCCGCGATCCGCGGGTCGATCAACGCGAGCTCTGGGCTAATCGACTCCGTCGTCGCGGCGGCTTCGGGCGAGCCGGTTACGGGTGTACTGGAATCGTTGGTTTCGGAACGCATCGTGGCCTAGAAATGGAATGGACTGCGCATGCTCGGCGCGGTCGCGGCATTGCCGAGATAGGTGTTGACGCCGAGCAGCTCCTCGGTTGTGCGCAGCATGGAATAGTGGTTGAACGTCGTCGCTACGCTCGTGCCCATCGGTACGGAGGGAGCAATTACGAGAGTCGCGACGTGATTGCTTGCGCTGGAGTCGTCCTCGTCCCAGGTGATGACGATCGCGGTCGAGCCGCTCGTGTAGGCGGTCGAGCCGAGGATCTTCGGCAGAAGCGTCGAAAGCCACGAGTCGCCGGTCGAGACCGAACAATCATGCATGTCGTTGCAGAGATTCGGCGTCACAAACGTGTATGCGGCGCTTATATCCGGCGTCGAGCCAAGAGGTACGTCGAACGAGGCGCAGGCCGTCCTGATGCCCGTGTAGTACGCGGCCGGGTTGTGCTTGACCGCATACGGATAGGAGTCGGTCAGGGCGCAGTTCGACGGCATTGATTCCTGGAGCGACCGCCAACTCGCCACTTGGGAGAAGATCGAGGGGACAGCCAACGGATGCGACGACGGGGGGTTGTCGTCGGTGATGCCTTGAGTAGAGCCCGACGTCATTGCGATGTAGTTCGGCAGGCTCGGGTGTGTCTCCGCGAAGAAGTTGGTCGCAACGCCGCACTCACTCGCAAGGGTGTTCAGATAGGGCGCGTTTGCCGACCCGATGATCTCCGAGTAGGCCTTGTTCTCGAACACGATCCAGATGACGTGCTGATAGGTCGTCGGCGGAGTAACGGCCGTGCCGCAGGGATTCAACGGTCCGGTTGGACAGGGGGCGGTGGCGCTCGTCAGCGTGCTCACCGTCGAGCGGTTACCGGCGGCGTCGACGGCGGCAACACCAAGCGTGTAGCTCGTCCCACAGCTCAGGCCGCTGAAGCGATAGCTGGTCTGCGACGCCCAGTCGAGCAGGCTGCCGTTCAACAACAGGTCATAGCCGGCAACAGCAAGATTGTCGCTCGACGCATTCCACGCCAGCGTCAAACTCGCCTGATCGGACGCGCTCACCTGCAGATTGCTCGGCGCGCTCGGCGGAATCGTGTCCGTGCTGCAAGCAGCCGTCGCCGCCGTCAGCGTGCTCACCGTCGAGCGGTTACCGGCAGCGTCGACGGCGGCAACACCAAGCGTGTAGCTCGTCCCACAGCTCAGGCCGCTGAAGCGATAGCTGGTCTGCGACACCGAATCGACCCGGCTGCCGTTCAACAACACGTCATAGCCGGCAACAGCGAGATTGTCGCTCGACGCACTCCACGCCAGCGTCAAAGTCGCCTGATCGCCGCTCGCGCTGAGACCCGTGGGTGCAGTCGGCGGCGACGTGTCGTTGGGGGCGGCTACGACAATCGATGTTGGCGCGGTGGTTGCAGTGCTAGAGCCAGCGCTGTTCGACGCCGTGACCGCCACGAGAAGCGTGTTGCCCACGTCGTCCCCTGTCAGCGTGTACGTGGTGTTGTTCGCGCCTGCGATATCGACACAGCTCCCGCCTGTACTGTCGCAGCGGCGCCACTGGTAGACATTGGTAATTGGTTGCGTGCCTGACCAGGTTCCTGCCGTGGCCGTCAATGCCTGACCTTCTTGCGCCGATCCCGAGATGCTTGGGGCGGTTTCGTTTGCCGGGGCCGTGACGACCGCGGCCGCAGTTTCGATCGACAACCTTGGCGCGGCGTCTCCTTGCTCGCGGCTCGCAAAGGCCATCGGTGCGGGAGTCGAGCTCGTCAGCGCGAAAGTCACCGGTCCGGCGGCGGGTATCAGCGGCGTGACATCCAGCGAAATCCAGACGCCGCCGTCAAACGGCCCTGAGGCGACGGTTGGACTCGCGGAATCGGAGGGAGAGTTGTCCCACGTGATCGTCTGCTCGTCCCAGTTATTAGAAGCGACGCTGACGGTGACCCCAGTCTTGTCGCCGCCCGTGGCGTAGAGCTGAAGCGTTGCACGAACGGGCGGCTCCGATGATGCTGGGATGTCAAAATGAACGTAACTGCGCAGGACCCGGGCTTGGCTTTTGTCGTTGGGTGCGTTGTCGATGCGGAGGTCGGCAGCTGAACCGAAGTTCGCCGACGGGTCACTCGACGTGACGTATGCGTCGGCGGAGGCGATCACCGTTACCGAACTCGTCCCGTCGGCGGCCGCGCCCGGCAACGTGCACAGAGCCGTAAGCGCGACGATCGCCGAGATCGCCAACGAGCCGAAGCGCCGCGCCGAGCGCTCACGGCCAGAACGACCCGGCACGCGCGGGCAATCGCGTCTTCGCCGCAACATGAAGCTGGGCCACTATAGGCGATTGGGAAATGCGCAGGGTGAGGGCCGTGGAGTACACGATCGAAGTCCGGCTCCGCTTCGCGGAGCCATGATGACTTCGCT
>JALYLC010000693.1 GCA_030774435.1 Actinomycetota bacterium | reverse complement strand
GCCGAGGAGCTGGTGCGCGCCGGCGCCGAGGTGACGTTCGCGGGGACGCCCGATCGCGCAGAGGCGCAACTCGTCCCCGCGGCGGGCTACGCGTTCGACGCCTTCCGCGTGCAGGGCCTGCCGCGGGCGCCGTCGCTGGGGCTTGCACAGGCGTTCGCGCTCGACGTTGTGGCGCCGGCTGCCTGCGTGCGCATCCTGCGCCGCCGCCGGCCGCACGCCGTGCTCGGCGGAGGCGGCTTCGTTGCCGGACCGATGCTGCTCGCGGCGCGGCTGCTCGGCATCCCGCGCGTGCTCACCGAGGCCGATGCGCACCTGGGCCTGGCCAACCGTCTGGCCTCGCCGCTCGTCAATCGCGTCTTCCTGGCCTATGCGCTGCCCGGGAAGCGCCCACCGCACTACGAGGTCGTCGGGCGCCCGGTCGCGCGCGCCTACTTCGAGACCACCCGCGCCGAGGCGCGCGTCGAGCTCGGCCTGCCCGACGACGCGTTCGTCCTGGCGGTCTTCGGTGCGCTGGCCGGTGCGCGCCGCATCAACGACGCGTGTGTCGCCGCCTTCGGGGCCGACGGCCTCGAGGACGGCGTCGTCGTGCACGTCACCGGTACCCGTGACCACGCGCGCGTCGCCGAAGCCGTCACCGCACCCCCCGAGCGCTATCGCGTGCTCGAGACGACCGACCGCTTCTGGAGCGTGCTGGCGGCCGCCGATCTCGGGGTGAGTCGCGCCGGGGGCACGGTCTGGGAGCTGGCGGCGGCCGGCCTGCCCGCGCTGCTCATACCCTATCCCCATGCCACGGGCGACCATCAGCGCGCGAATGCCGAGCACTTCGCCTCCGCCGGCGGAGCGGTGATCGTCGACGACTCGGCGCTCGACGGGAGCCTTCTGCGCGCGCGCGTCGCCGACCTGCGCGGCGCCCCCGGCTGGCTCGCCGGCATGCGCAACGGCATGCTGAGCCGTGCGCGGCCCGATGCCGCTGCGGCCGTCGCGCGGGAGCTCCTGCGCCTGGCACGTGGTCGCCCGTGAGCGCCGAGGTGCACCTCATGGGCGTCGGCGGGGCCGGCATGTCAGGCCTCGCCCGCGTCCTGCAGGGCTACGGGCGCACGGTCTCCGGGTGCGATCGTTCTGCGACGGCCGTGGAGCAGCTGCGCGCAGAGGGCATCGATGCGCGCGTGAGCCACGATCCGGCGCACCTGCACGGCGAGATGGAGGTGATCGTCTCGAGCGCCGTGGCCGAGGACGAGCCCGAGCTCGCCGCAGCGCGCCGTCGCGGCCTGCGCGTGCGCCACCGGGCCGACGTGCTGGCCGACATCGTGGCGTCCGGCGACGGCATCTGCGTTGCCGGCGCCCATGGCAAGACGAGTACGACCGCGCTGATCGCGTACGTGCTGCAGGAGTGCGGCGAGGAGCCCACCTTCCTGGTGGGCGGCGCGGTGCCGCAGCTCGGCTCCAACGCGCGCGTCGGGCAGGGCAGGTTCGTGGTGGCCGAGGCCGACGAGTCGGACGGCTCGCTGGCACGCCTGCGGCCGCGCGCGGCGATCGTGCTCAACGCCGAGCTCGATCACCACGATCACTTCGGCTCGCTGGACGACCTTCACGCACTCTTTCGCACCTGGGTCTCCGAGCTGCCCCGCGAGGGTGCACTCGTGTTGCACGACTCGCTCGAGTACACCAGCCCGGCTGAGCTCCGCCGCTTCGGAGCTGGCCCGGGGGAGGGCTGGCGCGCGCTCGACGTCGCCCCCGACGGTGACGGCACGCGCTTCGTGCTGGCTACGCCGGGCCATGCGGAACTGCCGCTGAAGCTCGGTGCGCCGGGCGCCCACAACGCCCTCAACGCGACCGCCGCGCTGGCGATGCTCGACTGGGCCGGCATCAGCCCCGGGCGCGCCGCGGCACCGCTCGCCACCTTCCGCGGCGCAGCGCGTCGCTACGAGCGCAGGGGTGAGGTGGCCGGCATCCGCCTGGTCGACGACTACGCCCACCACCCCAGCGAGCTCACGGCCACGCTCGCGGCGGCGCGCGCAGAGGCCGGGTCCGGGCGCCTCCTGGCCTGCTTCCAGCCGCACATGCCGTGGCGCACGCGCATGTTCGCGGACGGCTTCGCCGAGGCGCTGCGGCTGGCCGACGCCGCCTGCGTGTGCGATGTCTACGTCGCGCGCGGCACTGCCGACCCCGACGTGACGGGCGAGCTCGTGGTGCAGAGCGCCCTACGGCAGGACGCCGGCTTTCCCATCGCCTGGACTCCCAGCTACGACGACGCGGCCGACTGGATCGCGCGCACGGCGCGGCCCGGCGACCTCGTGCTGACGCTCGGAGCCGGGCCCGTCGACAGCGTGCTGGAACTGGTGCGCGAGCGGCTGGCATGAGCGCGCCGCCGCCCGGGGTCGAGGCCGATGCGCCGCTGGCGCGGCTGACGACGATCGGGACGGGCGGGCCCGCGCGCTTCCTGGCGCGGCCGACATCGGCCGTCGCGCTCACGCAGGTGCTCGCCTGGGCAGACGCCGAGGGGCTCGACGTGGCAGTGATCGGCCTCGGCTCCAACCTGCTCGTCGCCGACGAGGGCTACGACGGTCTCGCCCTGTGTCTCGAGGGCGCGCTGGCAGCGATCGAGATCGCGGGCACGAGCGTGCGCTGTGGCGGCGGTGCCTCGCTGGCAGCAGTCGTCCGCCGCTGCACCGAGGCGGCGCTCACCGGCATCGAGTTCGGTTGTGCCATCCCGGGAACTGTCGGCGGGGCCGTGCGCATGAACGCGGGCGCGTACGGCAGCGAGATCCGCGACGTACTGCGCTCGGCCGACGTCGTCTCTGCAAGAGGCGTGCGGAGCGGCGGTCCCGGCGAGCTCGACCTGAGCTACCGGCACTCCAACGTGCGTAGCTCCGAAATTGTGGCGCAGGCCGTCCTGCAACTCGAGCGCGGGGCGCGCGACGAGATTCGCGGGCGCGTGCGCAAGATGCAGCGCCGGCGCAGCGAGAGCCAGCCGCGCAAGGCGCGCACGTTCGGATCGGTGTTCAAGAACCCGGACGAGGGACCGGGCGCAGGCGCGCTAATCGAGGCCTGCGGCCTCAAGGGTCGCGTGATCGGCGGCGCCTGCATCTCGCGCGTGCACGCGAACTTCATCGAGAATCTCGGCGGGGCCAGCTCGGCGGACGTCGCCGCCCTCGTCTCGCTGGCCCGGGCGTGCGTGCACGAGCGCTTCGATGTGGATCTGCGGCACGAAGTGGAGCTGCTCGGGCCTGTCAGCCTGACCTGACCCCACCCAATTGGGTGGCAGGAGGCGCCGCGGGGGCGCCGAAACGGGGCGCGTGCAGCTCTCTGCCGCCGTCCTCCTACGCCGTCGCGCCGCAGCAGTGGTGGCGGCCGCGGTCGTGTGCGCCGCGGGCGCCGGAGCGGTCGAGCTCGGGTACCTCTGGATCAAGAGCTCGGGTCTGTTCCAGCTGCGCAGCGT
>JALYLC010000692.1 GCA_030774435.1 Actinomycetota bacterium | reverse complement strand
GGGTCAGACCCCGCCAGGCGGGGTCAGGCCCCAAGTGGCGGACCCCACGTGGCGGGCTGGCGCTAGGGCCGATCGGCAGGGCGTCGCTAAAGCGCCCGTGCGACCAGGATCTCCTCGAAGTACTCGCCGGCGCGACGGCCGGTGCGCCGGTTTACGTGCCGCAGCGTGCGCGACTCGAGTTGCAGTCCGGCCCGCTCCAGGATGTCGTCGTACAGCCCGAGCCGGTCGTTGACCACGATCGCGAGCGGGGCGCCGGGGCGCATGACCGCCGCCGAGGCCGAGAGCGCCGCCACCATGTCGGCGGCGTAGGCGGTGACGGCGCGCGCGCCCGAACCGCGGCTGCGGCTGCCGATCTCCGCGTGCGCACGCGGCGCCAGGTCGAGCAGCGCATAGGCGTAGGCGTGCTGGTCGTGGTAGTCGATCACGCCGACGTAGGGCGGCGATGTCACGACCGCATCCGCTGGCCGCTCGAGGCGCAGTTCACGGGCGTCGAGGTGGTGGACGGCCGCACTGGCTCCGTCCGGGCGCAATGCGCCGAAGGCGGCGACGCGGCCCGCGATGTCCTGCGAGTAGCGGCGCAGGAAGCGCTGAGCGCCGACGGTCGGCACGCAGGTCCGCCGGTGCTTGTGGCACCAGTAGGGCTCCTGCACCGGTCTGCGAGCGCCGTCGAGAGCGTCATGCCGGACGAGCCGCGCAGAGCGCGCGGCCCGCGTCAGCACCAGCGAGGCGAGCCCGCTCGACGCGCTGCCCGGCTCGATCGCTCGGCGATAGGCCAGCAGCTCCCGCCGCGCCGCTTCGCCGTACCACTCCTCGAGGTAGGCGGGCACCTCCGGAGGGTCTTCGCCGGCGAGGGCCTCGGCGCGCGCAAGGGTCGCCTCGAGCCCGGCGGCGACCGCCGCGGCGTCGCGCAGGCGGGTCTTCTCGAGCGAGAGCAGCGCGTTGAAGGCCGAGATATCGCAGCCCGCGGCATCGCGACCGAGGCCGACCGCCTCGACGAGCGTCGTACCCGAGCCGCAGAACGGATCCAGCACCAGCCCGCCCGCCGGGCAGTGGCGGCGGATGAGCGCCTCGGCCAGCTGCGGCGGGAACTTGCCCAGGTACGGGTGCAGGCCGTGCACGTGCTTGGTGCGCTCGCTCTGCGGCAACTCGCTCTCGGACCACGAGAGCTCCAGGTCGATCTCGGCGTACAGCGCTTCCTGCGTCCCGGCCACGCACGCACGCTAGTCGTCAGGACGGACGGAACTAGACTCCGGGCGATGAGCTCGAGCCCCTTCGCACCCGACGAGCCGATGGCCGAGCTCCACGCCCACCTCGGCGGCTCGGTGCCCACGTACGTGATGTGGGAGTCCGCCCACGCCCAGGGCATCGCGCTGCCGACGCGCGACTACTGGGAGTTCGACCGCATGGTCTCGATCTCCGATTCGCGCGGCGTCGACGGGCTCGACGCGCTCGACAAGGTCTACCACGTCACCGAGTTGATCCAGTCGAGCCCGCTTGCCGTCGAGCGCTGCGTGCACGGCATGATCGGCGGCGGCTACCGCTCGCAGCGCATCACGACCTGCGAGGTCCGCTTCAATCCGATGAAGCGCAATCGCGGCGGCGAGCGCGATCTCGACCACATCATCCTGGCCGCGCTGCGCGGCGTCGACCGCGCGCAGCTCGAGTACCCGCAGGTGCGTGCGGGCGTGATCCTGATGATGGATCGCACGTTCGACGACCGCCAGAACGAGATCATCGTGGAGAAGGCGATTCGCTACGCCTCGCGCGGCGTCGTCGGCATCGACATCGCCGGCCCAAGGCCGGGGGGCGGCCGCTTCGCCTACGCGCCGCTCGCGCCGCTCGTCCAGGGCGCGCGCGAGGCCGGCCTCGGCGTGACGGTGCATTGTGGCGAGGAGGGCTTCGCCGAGGAGGTCGGCGAGGTCGTGGAGGCGCTGCGGCCCGATCGCATCGGCCACGGCATCCTGGCTGCCGGCGACCCCGACCTGACCGCCCTGCTCGCCTCGACCGGCATCGTGCTCGAGATCTGCCCGACCTCGAACCTGCTGACCGGCGCGCTCGGCGGGCCCGACGAGGTGCGCGCCGTCTTCCGCACGTTCCTCGAGGCCGGCGTGCGCGTGACCGTCTCGACGGACGGGCCCGAGATGATGCGCACGCACCTGCGCGACGAGTTCGCCTTCCTCTGCTCGATCGGCGCGATGAGCGAGGACGAGGCGCGCGCGGCCAACGCCCTCGCGCACGAGGTCAGCTTCGTCGCCTCCAAGGAAGTTGCGCGGATATAGTGCCGCGCGGTGCCTGACGAGCTGCAGCGCACGCCGCTGTACGCACGCCACGCGGAATCGGGCGGGCGCCTCGTCCCCTTCGCCGGTTGGGAGATGCCCGTGCAGTACGCGGGCGTGATCGACGAGGTGCGCGCCGTGCGCACCGCGGCCGGCCTCTTCGACGTCTCGCACATGGGGCAGCTGCAGGTCGGCGGAAGGCAGGCGCACGCGTTCCTGCAAGGCGTGCTCTCGAACGATCTCGACCGCCTCGCGCCGGGTGAGGCGCAGTACACGCTGCTGACGAACGTGCGCGGTGGCATCGTCGACGACCTCATCGCATATCGCCGCGAGGGCGGCTACCTGCTCGTCGTCAATGCGGGCAACCGTGCCAATGCCATGGCACACCTCAGCGCTCGCCTGCCCGCGGGAGCGACGCTCGACGACGAGTCCGACGCGCACGGCATGCTCGCGCTGCAGGGCCCTGCAGCGCTCGGGCTGCTGGCGCCGCTGTGCGAAGGCATCGACCCGCTCTCGTCGGCGCCCTTCACGTTCGCCGAGGCGCGCGTCGCCGGCGTGACCTGCACGGTGGCGCGCACGGGCTACACCGGCGAGCCGGGCGCCGAGCTGATCTGCCCCGCGACCGAGGTCGTGGCGCTGTGGGACGCCCTGATCGAGGCCGGCGCGGTGCCGTGCGGGCTGGGGGCGCGCGATACCTTGCGCCTCGAGGTGTGCTACCCGCTGCACGGTAACGACATCACGCAGGAGACGAACGCGATCGAGGCGGGCCTCGGCTGGGTCTGCGCTCGTGACAAGGAGTTCACCGGCTCGGACGTGCTCGCACGGACGCGCGCCGAGGGACCGACACGCCAGCTGGTCGCGCTGCGCATGGACGAGGAGCGCGCCGTGCCGCGGCCCGAATGCCCGATCCTCGACGGCGAGGGCGCCCCCGTCGGGGCGGTCACCAGCGGGACGTTCTCACCCACACTGCAGCGCGGCATCGGCCTGGGCTACGTCCCGGCCGCGCTGGCCCCACCCGACACAGCAATCGCCGTGGACGTGCGCGGGCGCACGCGACCGGCGCACACCGCGCGCAAGCCGCTGTACGTCAAGGAGACCTGAAGCGATGCCAGCTGCCGAGAGCTATCCGGACGACCTGCGCTACCACCGCGAGCACGACTGGGCGCGCGTGGAGGGCGATACCGCCACGTTCGGGGTGACCTGGTACGCGCAGGACTCGCTCGGAGAGCTCGTCGTCTACCTGCCGCCCGAGGCGGGCGCGCAGGTGACGGCGGGAGGCGAATACGGCGAGCTGGAGTCGGTCAAGGCCGTGTCCGGCATCGTCGCGCCGCTCTCGGGCACGGTGACCGAGGTCAACCAGGCGGTGATCGAGGCGCCGGAGCTCGTCAACGACGATCCGTACGGCCAGGGCTGGCTGATCCGCGTGCAGCTCTCCGACCCCGGCGAGGTTGACGACCTGCTCGACGCGGCGGCCTACGGCGTGCACCTAAAGGGCCTCTAGCGGTGGCGCGGCTGGCCGATCTCGAGCGCTCCGTCCCGTTCTCGCGGCGGCACATCGGGCCCTCGCCCGAGGACCAGGAGCGCATGCTGGCGCTGCTCGGGCACGCCTCGCTCGACGACCTTGCCCGCGCGGCCGTGCCGGCCTCGATCCTGCTCGGCAGCGATCTCGACCTGCCCGAGGCGCTCCCCGAGATCGACGTGCTGGCCGAGTTGCGCGAGCTCGGGCACTGCAACCGCGTGATGACGACGATGATCGGCCTGGGCTACTACGGCACGCACACGCCGCAGGTCGTGCTGCGCAAGGTGCTCGAGAACCCCGCCTGGTACACGGCCTACACGCCCTACCAGCCGGAGATCTCGCAGGGGCGCCTGGAGGCGCTGCTCAATTACCAGACGATGGTCTGCGATCTGACGGGCCTGCCGCTGGCGAATGCCTCGCTGCTCGACGAGGCCACGGCTGCCGCCGAGGCGATGGCGGTTGCGCGGCGGTCGTCGAAGGCCGAGTCCGACCGCTTCGTCGTCGACCTGGACGTCTTCCCCCAGACGCTCGCCGTCCTGCAGACGCGGGCCGAGCCGATCGGCATCGAGATCGCCGTCGCCGACCTCTCGCAGGGCCTGCCGGCGGGAGGCTGCTTCGGCGCTCTCCTGCAATACCCCGGCGCGTCGGGCCTGGTACGCGATCTCGCGCCCGTGATCGCCGAGATCCACGCGGCGGGAGCCCTGGCGTGCGTCGCCGCCGACCTGCTGGCACTCGTCCTGCTCACGCCCCCCGGCGAGATGGGCGCGGACGTCGTGATCGGCACGTCGCAGCGCTTCGGAGTCCCGATCGGCTTCGGCGGCCCGCACGCCGCCTACATGAGCGTGCGCGCCGGGCTCGAGCGCGCACTGCCGGGACGCCTGGTCGGCCTCTCCATCGACGCCGACGGCAACCCTGCGCTGCGGCTCGCGCTGCAGACCCGCGAGCAGCACATCCGCCGCGAGAAGGCGACGTCCAACATCTGCACCGCGCAGGTGCTGCTGGCCGTGATGGCCTCGATGTACGCCGTCTACCACGGCCGCGAAGGTCTCGAGCTGATCGCGCAGCGCATCCACCGCCTGACGGCGATCCTGGCCCGCGGGCTCGGCGACGGCGGTCTCGCGCTCGTGCACGACGCCTACTTCGACACGATCCGCGTGCGCGTTCCCGACCACGCCGACGCCGTCATCGCCGCCGCGCGCCAGCTCGGCATCAACCTGTTGCGCGTGGATGCGGACACCGTCGGGATCTCGTGCGACGAGGTCACCGAGCGGCCGCAGGTCGAGCATCTCTGGAGCGCGTTCCGCGTAAAGGCTGACATCGAGGCGCTCGACGCCGAGACGCCCGACGCCATCCCGCCGCGTCTCGCACGCAGCTCCGACTTCCTCACGCACCCCGTCTTCCGGGCGCACCGCTCGGAGACGCAGATGCTGCGCTACCTGCGCACGCTCTCGGGCCGCGACGTCGCGCTCGACCGCTCGATGATCCCGCTCGGCTCCTGCACCATGAAGCTCAACGCGACGACGGAGATGCAGGCCCTCTCGTGGCCGGAGTTCTCGACCATCCACCCGTTCGCACCGCTCGACCAGGCCGACGGCTACGTCACGCTGATCCACGACCTCGAGCGCTGGCTGTGCGCGATCACCGGCTACGACGCCGTCTCGCTGCAGCCGAACGCCGGCTCGCAGGGCGAGTTCGCCGGCCTGCTCGCGATCCGCGGCTATCACCGCTCGCGCGGCGAGTTGCAGCGCGACGTCTGCCTCATCCCGTCCAGTGCGCACGGCACGAACGCCGCCAGCGCCGTGATGGCGGGCATGCGCGTCGTCGTCGTGGCCTGCGACGAGCATGGCAATGTCGACCTCGACGACCTGCATACGCGCCTCTCCGAGCACGGCGAGCACGTCGCCGCGCTGATGATCACGTATCCGTCGACCCACGGCGTCTACGAGGGGGCGGTGGGCGAGATCTGCGCGCTCGTGCACGACGCGGGCGGCCAGGTCTACGTCGACGGCGCCAATCTCAACGCGCTCGTCGGCCTCGCGCAGCCCGGCCAGTTCGGCGCGGACGTCTCGCACCTGAACCTGCACAAGACGTTCTGCATCCCCCACGGCGGCGGTGGGCCGGGCGTCGGGCCCGTCGCGGTGCGCGCCCACCTCAGGCGCTTCCTGCCGAACCACCCCCTGCAGGCGGCGGCCGGGCCCGCCAGTGGCCCTGGCTCGGTCTCCGCGGCTCCCTGGGGATCGGCCAGCATCCTGCCCATCTCGTGGGCCTACATCCGGCTGATGGGGCCGGACGGCCTTCGCCAGGCGACGCAGGTGGCGATCCTCAACGCCAACTACATCGCGCGGCGCCTGGGCGAGCACTTCCCGGTGCTCTACAGCGGCCAGAACGGCCTCGTCGCCCACGAGTGCATCCTCGACCTCCGCCCGATCACGAAGGAGACGGGCGTGACGGTCGAGGACGTCGCCAAGCGGCTGATCGACTACGGCCTGCACGCTCCCACGATGAGCTTCCCCGTGGCCGGAACGCTCATGGTCGAGCCGACCGAATCGGAGGACCTGCGCGAGATCGAGCGCTTCTGTGAGGCGATGATGCACATCCGCAGCGAGATCGATCGCGTGGCAGCCGGCGAGTGGCCCGCCGACGACAACCCGCTCGTCAACGCGCCCCACACGGCCGAGATGCTCACGCGCGACTGGCCGCATCCCTACACGCGCGAGGAGGCCTGTTACCCCGCGGAGAGCCTCCGGCGCATGAAGTACTGGTCGCCGGTACGGCGCATCGAGGGCGCGTACGGCGACCGGAATCTCGTCGTCACCTGCCCCCCGGTCACGGCGTACGCGACTGCCGTCTAGGGCAGGATCAGGATCGTCCGCTTGACGATCGTGGCCCGGCGCGACTTGTCGCGCACGGTGACCACGACCTGGGCCTTCGTGCGGCCCTTCACGCCGTTCGCGCGCAGGACGACGCGCCCCGTCGTGCGGGGCTTGAGGCGCGAGAAGCCATACCCCTTGCTCTGGCCCTTGACCAGCAGATGCGCCGCGACACGGCAGGGGCCGATCGCGGTCGGCGGGCACTCCACCAGGACGTGGATGTGCCCGCCCTTGAGCAGGTGCGTCCTCGCCGTGCGGATCCTCACCGCCGGGGCCTTCGGCGGCAGCGTCACACTCACGGTGGCTGTGCCCGCCAGGCTGAGGTCCAGGCCATCCGTCGCGGTGTAGGTGAACGAGTCGGCGCCCACGTAGCCGGGGAGGGGCGTGTAGGTGGTGCTCCCTGTGGCCTTGACGAGGCCGCTCAGGCGGCCGTGTTTGGGCAGGCGGCCGATCTGCAGCGTGATCTTGTCG
>JALYLC010000691.1 GCA_030774435.1 Actinomycetota bacterium | reverse complement strand
ATGCGTCCTATGTGGCGTCGTCGATCGGCGACATCCCGGCGATCCCGGCGCTCGTGATCTTGACGGCGCTCGGCGCCGCTCTCGCGCGCCGCTGGCGGATCGGAGCGTTCATCGTCGGCGCGATCTTCGTCGAGGTGGCGACCTACCGGCTGACGAGCCTGATCGTGCACCGTGAGCGCCCGACCGTTGCGCGCCTCGACCATCTCCCGGTCAATCAGAGTTATCCGTCCGGTCACGTCGCGGCGTCGGTCGTCGTCTATGTGGGGCTGGCGCTTCTCATCTCATCGCGGGTGCGCGCGCGTTGGGCGCTGATTCTCGTCTGGACGCTCGCGGTTGCGCTTCCGATCGTGGTTGCGCTATCGCGCATGTACCGCGGGATGCATCATCCGATCGACGTGACGGCCGGCGCTCTGATCGGCCTGTCGTCGCTGGCAGTGGGATTGTTGGCGACGCGGGCTGCCGACGGCACCTCGCGCATCCGTTCTTCGAGTGACGAGGAAGCCCGCGCATGAAGCGCGTCGCTGTGATCGCCCACAACGGCAAGAACCTCGGAGGTGGGCTGCCGGAGTTGCGCAAAGTGCTGGCGCAGCGGGACGTGACCGATGTCTTCTGGCGCGAGGTCCCGAAGAGCCGCTTCGCACCGAAGCAGGTGAAGAACGCGCTCGCCGAAGGCGTCGATCTGATCTTCGTCTGGGGCGGCGACGGCATGGTGCAGCGATGCATCGACGTCGTCGCCGGCACCGACGCGAGGCTGGCGATCATCCCGGCCGGCACAGCCAACCTGCTGGCGACGAATCTCGGCATTCCGAAGGACATCGAAGCGGCGGTGGAGATCGGTCTCGCCGGCAACCTGCGCAGCATCGATGTCGGTCGCATGAACGGCGAGCGCTTCGCGGTCATGGCAGGCGCAGGCTTCGACGCGCGCATGATCGCCGACGCCGACGGGGCCCTCAAGGATCGCGTTGGCCGACTGGCGTACATCTGGACAGGGGCAAAGAACATTCGCCAGAAGCCATTCCGGGCGAAGATCACGGTCGATGGCTCGAGGTGGTACGACGGCGATGCGAGTTGCATCCTGCTCGGCAACGTCGGCAAGCTGTTCGGGGGCGTGGAGGCATTCGAGGACGCGCACCCGGATGACGGCCTGCTCGAGCTCGGCGTCGTCACTGCCGAGGGCGTCAGGGAGTGGGCCGGGACAATGGCGCGGGCCGTTGTCGGCACCGCTAGCAAGTCGCCGCATGCGCAGACGACGAAGGTGCGCTCCGTGCGTATCAAGATGGATCGGAAGGTGCCGTACGAGATCGACGGCGGCGACCGCAAGAAGACTCGCAAGCTGCATGTCGAAATCGAGCCCGACGCCGTGCGCCTGTGCGTCCCGGTTCCCACTCCGACCTAGGCGTTCGCAGCGCCTAGCTGGGCGTGAGGTCCGCTGGTGGAGGATCTCGAGAGCCCAGCCGTCGGGTGTCTCCCGTGCACTGCGCCTGATCGTGATTGTGGCGTGGCGCTCGTCGAGATCCAAGATGGCGACCGAGTTCTCGAACGCCACCGGCGAAACAAGCCGCCAGCTCTCCTGCGCGCGCCGGACGCCTGCCGCGCGCGCGAGCGTGCGGGAGAGAAGGACCGCGGGACGCGTCCCGCGCACCTTGATCACCCGTCGTTCGCGCGGCTGGAGCGGATTCCGGAACGGCGAGCAGACGATCTGGAACACGCGGCTTTGCTGCCGCGCGCCCAAATCCACCTCCGCGATGTACGCGGTGTGGAAGTCGCCACCGATGAACGAGATCGTGCTCGGCGCATCCGGGCCCTCGGCAAGCTCGTGCAGGAGGTCGACCATGATCCGGAAGGAGCGCTGAAAGGCCGGCCAGTGCTCCAGGTCGAGCGCGCGTCGGAGCTTCTCGCCGAGACGCGCGGAGAGACGACCCCATGCACCGGAGCAGACCGCCTCAGAGATCCATCCGCAACCAGGCGTGGCCGTCGTGGCGGTGCGCGGCGAGCACGACCTGCGCACGAGGGCGGAACTCGCAGAGGCTCTTGAGCGCGCCAGCGCCCATCCCCACGTGCTCGTCGACTTGTCCGAGTGCAGCTTTATGGACTCGTCGGTGATCGGCGCGCTGTTCGTGGCCTCCAAGAGGCTCGAGGAGCGTGACGGCCGGCTTGAGGTGGTCATCCCTCCCGAAGCGCACACCCTTCAGCGCGTCGCCAAGATCGCCGGCATCCACACGTTTCTGCCCGTCCATGAGACGCGCGGCGCGGCCCTCGCCAGCATCCAACCCAAGGAGTGAACGTGGGAGTAATGAAGAGCCTCTGGGCGTCGGTACAGGGCAACCCGGTCTTCATGCGCCGCGTCAACGGGTGGCTGACGATGTTCTGGCTCCTGATGATCCCCGTCTCGCTCGAAACGGGCTGGGTCAAAAGCGTGACCTACGTCTCCGCGCTGTCGCTCTGGGCCCTGGTCTCGGGGCACTGGTCGGCGTGGCAGGCAGCGCCCGTCGAGGTCAACCAGGAGATAGAGGCGAAGGCGCGCGCTGAAGAGGACATCGCCGGCCAGGTGGTCGAGCAGGTCATCGAGAAGACCGAGATCGACCCAGCATGAGCCGCCGCGTCCCCACCCTCCGGTGCGCGAACGGTCTAGACTCGGCCGACCAGGCCGGCATCCCTCTCCCGGTCGCGTGTCAGGAGGTGGAACTCTCGCGGGTTGGCTTCTCATTCTGGTCGTCGTGCTCGTCATCATCGGCATAGTCACTGTGGTACGGAAGATCCTCTAGGCTCGCGATCGCCTAGCACTCGAGGTGAGGGCTCGCCACGGCGGGCCCTCACTGCACCTTCGGCTGTCGCCGAACCCGACACCTCGGAGATAGCCGCGCTAGCGGCTACACGCTCATCGCGAATTCGCATCATGACGCGCGTGCCGCCACCGTGTTTCCAGGGCATGATGACGGTGACCGCGCCGGCGCCTCCCGAGACGGTGACGCTGTTTACGCAGCCGGATAGCGTGATCTACGCGAGCAAGGTGACGCTTACGGGCGAGCCGTCCACCAAGAAGGTCGGTGAGGACGTCACTGATCTCGCCACGCCGTGCGGGCGCAGTGAGTCGACCAAGGCGACGACGGTGCAGACGACGAGCGGCGGCGAGTACACCGCAGACCTGCGGACGGCACGGAACACCCTCTACACAGTGCAAGTCAAGACGACGGAGAGCCGGCAGGTGAGCGTGAAGGTGCGCCCGCGGTTGCCTGGGCAGGGTCGGCGCGCACCGGTACTCGCTACGCGTCTTCGCCGCTCAGAAGTTCGCCGGCAGGTACGCGACCTTCCAGCGGTACGATGGCACCCGCGGCCGCTGGATTCCCGTCAAGCGCGTGCGCCTGCATTCGAATTCGACGAACATCCTGCCGACGGTCATCTCGTCCGTGGCGTTCCGATCGGCGATCAAGGCGCGCGCCAGGATCCGGGCCTTCCTGCCGCAGTTCCAGGTCGACAGCTACTACCTCCCGGGAACAAGCAACGTCATCCGCAGCTGATGGGGTGGCGTGCGGGGTGAGCCGGCGAGAGCGCTCGATTTGCCTGCGACCGTGCGCTACATTGACGCCTCCCAGACTGCGTGGTCGGGGGGAAGGATCGCGCGTGGCAAGGCGCTTCGGCCTCATGTTGGTCACCGTCGGCGTGCTGCTGCCGGTTACGAGCGCGTCTGCGGCGATCGCGCCGCCGGAGGCGCCGCTCCTCACGAGTCTCCCGTTTGCGTCGCCGGTGATCATCCACTGGACGCCGGCGACGGCGAGCGGCGGGGGCGACGGAGGCCACGGCCACGGTCACGGCCATGGGCATGGCCCTGGTCACAGCGGCGACAGCGGCGCTCCGGCGTCCGTGCAAGCGGTTCTCCGGGCGGAGGGGCCGTGTGCGTCGCCGGCCACCCCTGCCCGTGCAATCGCGACCTTCGCCGACACCACGACGAGTGATTTCAGCGATGCGGTGGCGGACGGAACCTACTGCTATTCCATAGAGGTGACGGACGCCACCTCCCCGGCCGACAGCCCCGGCCTGACGGTCGTGGTCGATACGCTTCCCGCGACCGCCGTAGCTCCAGGCCCCCCGATCACGCCGATCGGCGGCGGCATGGTCATCCAGCCGACGAGCGTTGCTGCAGCCGCGGACTTGAGCGCCCCGGCCGCGCCGACGCGGCTCAGCGTCAGCGTGCCTCGCTCGAGGCCGGGTGCAGCACGCCTGCACGTCACGGTGCGCTGGGCGAACCCGGTCGCTGCCGACCTCGCGCGCGTGGACGTCGTCATGAACTCGAGGCGCCCGCCCCGCGACGCGACCAACGGAACGCTCGTCTACCGCGGCCTGGGCACCTCGATCGTGCTGACCATGCGCGCCGGGCAGACGCGCTACCTGGCGCTGTTCGCCTCGGACAGCAGCGGCAACGTCTCGGCTGCCGCCCGGCGCGTCGTCTCGCTCGCATCGCTCGTGCCCCTGCGCCCACTCAGCGGGAGTTCCGTGAGCGCGACTCCCCTGCTTACCTGGAAGGCGACGAAGGGCGCTTCGTACTACAACGTGCAACTGTTCCGCAACGGCAAGCGAGTGCTCGTCGCCTGGCCGTCGCAGTCCTATCGGCTTCCGGCGGGCACGCTGCTTCCAGGCACCTACACTTGGTTTGTCTGGCCTGCGCTGGAGGCCGCCCGCGCCACGCCGCGCTTCGGCGACCTGATCGGGCGCGCCACCTTCGTCTACCCGGGCTTGAGCCTCGATCCACCGGTGGTCGGTCTTTTGAGGGTTGAGGCGTACTGGGTTCCACGGAGGCTCTGATGCGAGGATTCGGTCCTTGCTGAGAGGAGCCCGTGATGGGACGCCCGAAGAAGTACCCGGATGAGTTGATCGCGAGAGCTGTGCGGCTGGCGCTCGAGAGTGACCGGCCGATCGCGCAGATCGCGGCTGATCTGGGGATTGCGTCGGAGACGCTGCGGCGTCGTGTGCGGCAGGCCGAGGCGGATCAGGGTCTGCGGCCGGGGCAGCCGACGACGAGCGAGCGGGAGGAGATCGGCAGTTGCGGCGCGAGAACTTCGAGCTGCGGCGGGCGAACGAGATCTTGAAGTCGGCGAGCGTGTTTTTCGCCAAGGAGCTCGACGAGCACCGGACGAAGTGAGCGCGTACATCGATACCTACAGTGGTCGCTTCGGCGTCGAGCCGATCTGCAGCGTGCTGGGCGTGTCGGCGTCCGCCTACTACTACCGCAAGACGGGCGCCAGGTCTCAGCGCGTGGTCGACGATGAGCGCTTGCTGGCGCTGATCCGTGAGCTGCACCTGGCCAACTACGAGGCCTACGGGTCGCGCAAGTCCTGGCTTGCGCTGCGCCGTGCCGGGCATGAGGTCGGGCGTGACCGCGTCGCGCGCGTCATGCGCGGCGCCGGGCTCCGTGGCGCCAAGGGCCGCACCAAGCGCTGGCAGACAACCCAACCTGAGCTCGTGCGCCGGCTGCCGGATCTCGTCGAGCGGCGCTTCCAAGCATCTGGGCCGGATGAGCTCTGGGTCGCTGATTTCACCTACCTGCGCAGCTGGCAGGGCGTCGTCTTCTTGAGCTTTGTGATCGACGTCTGGAGCCGCCGCGTGGTGGGCTGGCAGTTTGCCTCCAACATGCGCACAGGCCTCCTGCTCGACGCGCTGCGCATGGCGCTCTCCCAGCGCCGCGCCGGCGCTGATGTCGAGCTCGTCCACCACAGCGATCGTGGCAGCAGTACCTCTCCTACGACTACACCCAGGTGCTCGCCGATCACGGCGTGCTCGCATCCTGCGGATCGGTCGGCGACGCCTACGACAACGCGCTCGCCGAGAGCTTCGTCGACACCATCAAGACCGAGCTGATCCGCGACCGCGTCTGGCGTACCCAGAGCCAGCTCGAGCTCGCGATCGTCGCCTACATCGGCTGGTACAACCACAACCGCCTGCACGAAGCGCTCGCCGACCTGCCCCCAGTCGAATACGAAACACGCGCCCTGACCGAGACCCTGCGAGACTGACCACCCGATCCACCGAGACCCTACAAACCTCGTCGAGCCGGTCAGCGTCAACTGCCGCGATCGCTCGCCAGGCCGTCGCATCGGACGCCACCGCGCCAAACAGCGACGGCTCGTCGCGTAGCGCGCGGACGTCGCAGAGCGCATCCCCACCATCGGCGAGCATCACCGCCACGTCCCGCAGAGCGAGGCCGGGCAGTGCCGAGAGGCGCGCTCCCGGACACCGGTCATAGCGACCCCAAGCGCGCCCGTGAGTCCCACCCGGTCGGCCACCCCGGCCAGCAACGCCGTGCCCGCTCTGCTCGTCAAACCGTCCTGATCAGCGACCACTTCCACACGTCCGGCAAGCGTTGTAGCGTTCACCCGCAAGGTGCTCCTCCTGGGCAGGGCTTCGGTGTCTCAGCAACACCGATTCTCCCTGCTCAGGCGGACGTACCCCGCTCCGCAAACCGCGTCGAGCGAACGCCTACTGCAAGATCCGGGCTAGCAGCGCCTCGTTTCGTACTGTCATGGCGTCGGCCCCAAATCAGGCCCTCCATGGCCCTCACGTCAGGTTCAGCGAGCGGCGTCCAGTCATTCAAGCCGCGCATTAGGCTGATCGTGCGGTCTCAGTAGGGAGCGGCGAGCTTGCGGGCGTGGATCGTTGCGTGTCGTGTGGCGTCTCCGTGGAGTTTGCGGGTGCCGTAGCCGGTCGAATCTCCGCGGTTGCAGCCGCTTTTGGGCTTCCGGGTTGCGCTTGGTTGCGGGCGCTGATTGACATTCTTCTTGACATCGAGGAGGCGGTTGTAGCCATCCGCCGTCCGCTCACGGAAGTTTGTCCATTTTGCGGGAACTGCGCATGCGGCGCCCGCGCATCGCTGCTACGGTGGTGCCAGCGCGTAGGCTCTAGCGTTGAAGCCGCAGAGGCTTTGCCTCATCTTCGACTGTCACACCTGGCCTGAGCGCAGCGGGAGTTCGTTTTAGGACTCCCATATCGAAGGAGCATCACATGCATGCGACCATTCGCAGCTACCACGGCGTTGACCAGAAGCGCACGGCCGAGCTGACGACCAAGGTCAATCAGACCCTCGTCCCCAAGCTGAGCGAACTGCCCGGCTTCGCCGGCTACTACCTCGTCGACGCCGGCAACGGCATCTTCACCTCGCTCGGTCTCTTCGAGACACGCGAGCAGGGCGAAGAGTCGACCAAGCTCGTCAGCAGGTGGATCCGAGACGAGAAGCTCGACGCGCTGATGCCCAACGAGCCCAAGATCACGAGCGGCAAGGTCGTCGCTCACAGCATCGAGCACGCCCT
>JALYLC010000690.1 GCA_030774435.1 Actinomycetota bacterium | reverse complement strand
GCATGTGCGAGGTCACGGGACCACCGGGAGCCGCTCGAGCGCGAGCCTGGCGGCGCCGATCACCGGCCGCTCGCGCAGCGGCAGGATCTGCGCGCGGGGGGCATGCTCGGCCACGCGCGCCGTGAATGCGGCGTCCAGCGGCACCGATCCCGCCAGGTGCACGCTGCCTGCGATCACGAGCTCGAACGGCGTGTCGAGCATGTCGAGCCTGCGTGCGACGCCGAGCACCTCGTCGGCCAGCGGTCTCCCCTGCTCCTCCAGGAGTCGCTGAGCGACTCCGTCTCCGCGGGCGGCCACGTCGAGCACGAGCGGCTCGAGGTCCGCGCCGACGGCAAGGCCGTTCCGCTTGATCCCCTCGAAGAGGCTGTCGAGGTCGGGTACGGCCAGAGCGGCGCAGAGCGCGTCCGCGAGCGCCGTGCCGGGGCCCGAGGCCTCTCGCATGCGAGCGCAGGCCCAGATCGCGCGCTCGACGATGTCGCCGGCGCCGCCGAGCTCGCCGAAGCCCTCCGCCATCGTGCGTGCGGTCAGCCCGGCCTCGTTACGCCCTGCAGCGACCGCCCCCGTGCCGGCGGAGGAGACGCAGCCCGCCTGCCCCGACGTCCCGGCGCGCAGGGCGGCGAAGGCGTCGTTGGTCACGAACTGCGCACCGCCCAGCCCGAGCAGTCCCAGGGCATGGGAGAAGCGACAATGATCGCCGGGCCAGTCGACGCCGGCCAGCGCGAAGACGGAGACCGCGGCCTCCGCACGCGCACGACCCGCCTCCTCCAGCGCGGCATCGACGGCGCGCGTGATCGCACGTACCGCACGGTCGAGGCCGGCGTTCTCCCAGTTCGAGCCGCTCGCACGGCCGCTGCCCAGCACTCGACCGCGCGTGCTCATGACCACCGCGTCGGTCTTGCTGGCGCCCCCGTCGACCCCGATCACGAACCCCGGCGCCTGAGAGCTGGTCTCAGCCATCGAGCGTTCCGAACAGCCCCTCGTTGTCGCTGCGCAGCCGCTCCCAGACACGCGGCGCGAGCGACGCGTCCGGCCCGAGCGGGTTGGTGACGAGCGCAAGCGTGGCCAGCGAGCGGTCGCCCGTGAGCGCCGCCTCGATCGTGAGCAGCTCGTAGTCCTTGGCGGAGCGCACGAGCGCGTCCAGGTCGGCGCGCAGCGGGCCCGTGGGCACGGCCTTCGCACCCTCGCGCCCGATGCGGGCGGGCATCTCGACCACGACATCGCCGGGGAGATTCGGGATCGCTCCGTCATTGCGCACGTTGACGACCTGCACCGAGCCGGCGTCGGCGTGGATGTCGGCCATCAGCGCCGCCGCCGACTCCGAGTAGTAGGCGCCACCGCGCTCCATCAGCTCCTCGGGCTTCTCGCGCAGCGACTCGTCGGCGTAGCGCTCGAGCAGGCGGGCCTCGATCGCCATCACCTGCGAGGCGCGCGTCGGCGTGCCCTCCTGCCGCCGCAGCATGGCCGCGGTCTCGTAGTAGTAGAGGTTGTAGTAGTTCGGCACCGCGCCCAGCATCGAGATGGTCTCCGGCGCGAAGCTCGGGTCGTCGTCGCCGCCGGCCTGGTCGACGAGCAGCTCGCGGTAGCGCGCCAGCACCTCCGGGGTGCGCTCCTCTCCCCCGACCCGGAAGCCGCGCGCCCACGACAGGTGGTTGAGGCCGACGTAGTCGATGTCGACGTCCGCGAACTCGCAGCCGAGCGCGCTCGCCACCTCGATCTGCATGTTCCAGGGCACGTTGCACAGGCCGACGACGCGCAGCGAGGTTCGGCGCCGCAGCAGCTCGGTGATCAGGCCGGCCGGATTCGTGAAGTTGACCAGCGTGGCGCCGGGAGCGCTGCGCTCGATCTCGCGCGCGATCTCGAGCATCACCGGGATCGTGCGCAGCGCCTTCGCGAAGCCGCCGATGCCGGTCGTCTCCTGGCCGATCAGCCCGAAGGCGCGCCCGGCGAGCTCGTCGCGGTGCCGCGCCTCCTGCCCGCCGACGCGCAGCTGCGTGACCACGAACGCCGAGCCCGCGAGCGCGTCGGAAGCATCGTCCGTCCAGCGCACCTGCAGATGCGAGCCGGAGGCCTCGCACATGCGCCGCGCGAAGCGCCCGACGATCTCCAGCCGTTCCCGATTGGGGTCGAGCAGGACGAGCTCGCTCGCAGGCAGCCGGTCGCGGCGCCGCAGGATTCCGTCGACGAGCTCCGGCGTGTACGTGGAGCCGCCGCCTACGACGCAGATCTTCACGAGGCGGGAGCCTACGCCTACGATCGCGGACTTGACCCCGCCGGCGCCGATGCAGCTCGTCGTCTCCACGCACTTCGACGACGCCGCGCTCTCGCTCGCACACGTGCTGCAGCGCGCAGCCGAGCAGGCGACGGTGCTCATGGTCTGCGCCGGCGCGCCACCCGGCGATCGGGCAGTCAGTACCTGGGACGTCCGCTCGGGGTTCGCGAGCGGGCGGGAAGCGGCGCGGCTGCGCGGGCTCGATGATGCACGCGCATGCGCCGTCACGGGCGCCCGGGGAGTCAGGTTGAGCCACCTCGACTGCCCCTATCGCGACGGGCCGCTGCGCACGCACGTCATTCGCGCAGCAGTCGAGCGACGGCTGGGCGACGGCGCGGTCCTGTGGCTCCCGGCCGCGATCGGCGACCACCCGGATCACGTGGACGTGCGCACGGCGCTGCTCCCGCTCGCCGCATCCCTACCGACAACCCGCGCGGCCGTCTACGCCGACCTCCCCTACGC
>JALYLC010000689.1 GCA_030774435.1 Actinomycetota bacterium | reverse complement strand
GGTCAGTTCTCGACGGTCACGAGCGTGCCGATCGGCGTGTAGGGCCAGACCTTGGCGGCCGCCTTGAGCGGCAGCTCGACGCAGCCGAGGCTCTGTGGCGTGCCGAAGGAGCTCCGGTTGAACGCGTGGATCGCATCGCCGCCGTGGAAGTAGCTTATGAACCGGATGCCGGGATCGTCGTAGTGCGTGCCGTTGGGGTTCGTGCCGCGCATCTCGCCGACCGGGACATGCTCGAACACGGGGAACGTCCCGAGCTGCGTCGGTGCCGCGGGCACGCCGGTGTTGCCCGGCGAGCGCAGGATCACGTGGCCGTTGTGCCAGAGGTTGAGCGACTGCGGCAGCTTGCGGTGCACGAACACGTAGCTGTATCCGGCCGTGCGCCGCTTGCCGGCGAGCGCGTCGGTGATGAGCGTCTGCCAGAAGACCGGGCCGGCGAGGCCGTCCACGACGAGGCCGTGCCGGTGCTGGAACATCATCACCGCGCCGCGCGCGATCACGTTCGCCCTGCCGGGATGCCAGAGCTTCCGCAGCTCCTTCGGCGTCTTGCGGAAGCGCCAGCTGAAGTGCCCGGGAGGCGGTGCGCGAGCGGCGACGAGCTCGGCGCCGGTCGAGCCGGCGACGGCATCGGTGCTCGGCCTCCAGGTGACCGGCAGGTAGCCGAGCTGGGCCAGCAGCTGCTGCAGTCGCAGGGTCGATCCGGCCGGCACCTGCCAGCGCAGCGTGCTCGTCAGCGCCGCGCCGGCCTGGCCTGCGAGGTGGACTGCCTCTGGCAGCTCGACGCGAACCTCCGTGCCGAGCCCGAAGCCGAGCCCGCGGGGCATGAACGCGAGCGTGTGCTCGTCGAGCAGGTGCCAGTGGCCCGGAAGCGCGGGGGAGAGCCGCGGCCGTCGAGCGCCGAGCACCTCGCTGACCGGGCTCGAGAACATCAGCGTGAACTGCCGCTTCGGGCCGATCACGCTGCCCGGCGTAGGCTTGGCAAGCAGTTGCGGGTACGGCCGCGCCGGGAACCAGCTGACCCGTACGGCTGCGGACGGCCGCTCCCAGGTGCGCGCCGCGGCTGCGACATTGACGGCGCCCGTACTGTGCGTCCCGCTTGCGACGAGCCCGATCGGCACGGCTGCCTGCGCGTGCGGGAGGCGCCGCGCGGGCTTGCCGGCGAGCGATACGAGGCTGA
This sequence comes from Actinomycetota bacterium, assembly GCA_030774435.1. GTDB lineage: Bacteria > Actinomycetota > Thermoleophilia > Gaiellales > JALYLC01 > JALYLC01. The sequence goes on along the minus strand of JALYLC010000689.1, from coordinate 6,130 downwards.
CGGGCGTGTCGAACGCAACCGTGACCTGGCCGCCGGGCTTGACCTGCAGCCAGCGCCCGAGCAGATGCGCGCTCGGTGTCTCGACCGTGAATCTGCGCCGGTCGGTATCGCCGACCAGCCAGGCGGCCCAGCCCGGTCGCCGCACCGTCAGCTCGACCGACAACCGCTCGCCGCTGCCCACCATGCCCTGCGGGACCACCTGCCCGCCGTGGATCGTCACGGGCACCTTCGTGCCATCGGCCGAGCGCACGACGACGGCGTCGATCTGCCCTGCGAAGCGCGGCAGCACGACGCGCGCGAGCGCGTTGCCAGGCGTGCCGAGCCGCGCGCTCGGCCACCAAAGGAACGCCGCGACGGCGCCACCGCAGATGACCGCCGCAAGCAGCGCAGCCGCACAGGCCCAGACTCGCGCTCGCACCGCCAGCATCACCCCCAACGCCCGTCTCGGTCGAACCGGGCTCCATCACTAGTAGCAAGCCTTCGCGACACCGGTCGCGCGGATCACTCGTTCGAGGGAGTGCCCGCCCGTCCTCTCCCCGAGGCCAGAACTCGTCAAGTGCGCGCGTCGAATACGGTTGAGGTCAGGCTTGTTCCGCAAGCCGCACCGCCACGGGGAGGCGACAGCATGCCGGACGAAGACAAGGCGCCCGCATCGAGCGACGTCGTGATCGAGAGCTTCCGCACGCAGATGGAGATCCTTCAGCTGATGCGCAAGGACGCCAAGAGCAGCCAGCCCGATCCGGCGCAGCTCCTGCAACTCGCCGAGGCGTATGCCTGGCTGCGTGACCCGGGTCAGGCGCACTGAACGGAGCGGGGATACTCCCGCGGTGAGCGCTCCCATCGCCGGCCGAATGCCCGTCCTGTCGCAGCCGCGCTTCCAGATCGTGCTGCTGCACCCCGAGATCCCGAACAACACCGGAGCCATCGGGCGGACCGCCGCCGCCACCGGCTGCCGGTTGCACATCGTGCATCCGATCGGCTTCGACATGGGGGAGAGCGCACGCCGCCGCGCCGGGCTCGATTACTGGCACCTCGTCGATTGCGTGGAGCACGCGAGCTGGAAGGCGTTCGTCGAGAGCGAAGGCCTGGCACGCGCCCGCTCGCGCGTCTGGCTCTACTCCACCAGGGCCATCCGGCCGCACTGGGAGGCGTCGTTCGCCGGCGGCGATTACCTGCTGTTCGGCTGCGAGACGACCGGGCCGCCCGAGGCGGTCCGGCGCTGGGCCGGGGAGGAGCGCAGCGTGACGCTACCGATGATCGACGAGCCGGCCGCGCGCAGCCTCAACCTCGCAAACGCGGTCTGCGCGGCCGTCTACGAGGGGCTGCGCCAGCTCGCGATCGCCTGAGACTGGCTAGATCATCGGGCCGTAGTAGTCGGTGGCCGAGTCGCGATAGGGGCCGTAGCCGGCCGACTTGTCGTATTCGGGCGCGTCCTTGATCTGCTGCTTGGTGAGATCGACCTGAATGGTCTGGGATTCGTCGTTGACGACGCGGACGGCCGCGGCCGGGATGAGCGACATGCGACCAAACAGCCAGCCGCCGGTGTCGACCACGATGTGGCTCTCGTCAGGTGCGATCGCGAACGAATCGACGTGCCCGATCTCGCCGTCATTGGCGACGACCTTGTAGCCGGCGTAGTTGGGTCCCCCTTCGCCCTCGGCGGGCTCGGCGAACTCGAAATCGGGCAAGGGGTTCGGCCAGTTCCAGAGTCCTGGCATCGGCGGCACGGCCATCGTGATCTCCTCTCGGGCGTGGACGGACGCAGGCATTGTCCCCGCGCCGCACCGGGCCTACACGTCCAAAGCGCATGAGCGGTCAGGACTCGGCGAGCGCGAGCGCAGGCCTGGGCCCGGAGGCCGGCGCCGGCGGCGGGGGAGGGGGCGTGCGCAGGAGGGCGAACGCCAGAACGGCGCCGACCGCGACGCAGGCTGCACCCACGACGAAGGCGAGTTGATAGCCGCCGGTGAGCGCGTTGGGCAGCGCGTGCCCGTCGGTGATGAGCGAGCGTGCGTGGTCGGTCGAGATCGTGCCCAGGACGGCGAGGCCGAGCGCGCCCGACATCTGCAGCGACACGTTGACGATGCCCGAGGCGAGGCCGGCGTCGGCGCTCGGCACGTTGGCCATTGCGATCGCGAGCAGCGGGATGAAGGCCAGGCCGGCGCCGAGCCCGAGGATCAGGAGGGCGAAGAACATCGCCGGGAAGTAGCTGGAATGCTCGCCGACGCGGGACATCAGCACCAGGGCGGCGGCGGTCAGCACGAGACCGGGGAGCATCACGCGGCGGGCGCCGAAGCGGCTCATCAGGCGCGCGGTGATGCCGGCGGAGAGCACGCCCACCGCGAGCGAGAGGGGGAGGAAGGCGACGCCGGTGCGCAGGGCGCTGTAGTCGCGCACGCGCTCGAGATAGAGCGCGCCGAGGAAGAACGTCGAGAAGAGGCCGCTGGCCAGCAGGCCGCGGACGATGCTCGTGCTCGCGAGCCCGGGCACGCGCAGGATGCGCAGCGGCATGATCGGGTTCGCGAGGCGCGCCTGCAGCGCGAAGAAGACGAGCAGCAGGACGACGCCCGCGCCGCCGAACAACAGCGTGTGAGCGGAGCCCCAGCCGTGGTCCGGCGTCGAGACGATCGCGTAGATCACGAGCATCAGCGCAGCCGTCACCGTGATCGAGCCGAGCACGTCGACGCCCTTGTCGAGGCCGATGCCCTCGCTCTCCTCGAGCAGCGCACGGCCCAGCAGCAGCGTGGCCAGGCCGATCGGGATGTTGATGAAGAAGATCCAGTGCCAGTTGACGAGCTGCGTCACGACGCCGCCGACGAGCAGGCCGATCGAGCCGCCGCCGACCGCGACGAAGATGTAGGCGCTCATCGCCTTCGCCCGCTGGGCGGGCTCGGGGAACTCCGTCACGATCATCGCGATGATCACGGACGAGGAGACCGCGCCTCCCAGCCCCTGCACGAAGCGCGCGGAGATCAGCAGGTTCTGATCCTGGGCGATCCCGCACAGCGCGGAGGCCAGCGTGAACAGCGTCACCCCGCTCAGGAACACGCGCTTGCGGCCGACCAGATCCCCCAGTCGCCCCGCCAGCAGCAGGAAGCTGCCGAACGTGATCAGGTACGCGTTGATGACCCAGGTCAGGTTGGCCTGCGCGATGTGGAGATCGCGCTGGATGACCGGCAGCGCGACGTTCACGACCGAGCCGTCGAGCGTGTTCATCAGCATCGCCATGCAGACGACGCCGAGAGCGATCCAGCGGCGGCGGTCGCCGCTGCGAGTGGGTGCGACTGCGCTCATCGGTCAGGCACTCTAGCAACGATGATCCCGGATATCGTGACGATCTGGTGAAATGGGATCATCAAGCGAATGCTACGATACGCGCGATGGCGACGACCCACACGACCGGCTCGATCGTGCTGCTGACGCGGCTGGCGCGGCTCGTCTACCGCCGCAGCACCGAGGAGCTGCTCGGCATCCGGCTCAAGGAACTGGCAGCGCTCGCATACCTGCGGGATCACGAGGCGGCCACGCAGCAGGCGCTCATGCAGGCCTTTTGCCTCGACGCCAACAGCTGCGTCCTGCTGCTCAACGAGCTCGAGGCCGCCGGCTTCGCGGAGCGGCGCCGCGACACCACCGATCGGCGCCGTCACCTGGTGGCGCTCACGCCCGCGGGCAGGCGAGCGCTGGAGCGCGCCGAGCACGCACAGGAGAGCATCGAGGACGACGTGCTCGCCGCGCTCGGCCCGGAAGATCGGGCGACGCTGCGAGATCTGCTCAGCCGCGCGCTGGAAGTGCCCCAGAGCGTTTCAGCGGACGACGAGCACGTCGCACGGCGCGTGGGTGACGACGCGCAGAGCGGTCGAGCCCAGTAGGAAGCGCGCGACGCCGTGGTGGCCGCGGTGGCCGACCACGATCAGGCCGAAGCCGCCGCGCTCGGCCTCGTCGACGATGGACTGGGCCGGGTGGCCGACCGCCTCGATCGTCTGCGCCTCGACGCCGGCCGCCTTGAGCTTCGCCACGGCGTCGGTCAGCTCGCGGCCGTGCTCTTCCACGTCGCCGCTCATGATAGGTCCCGCACTGCGGGGTCCCGAGGCCTGAAGGGGCACCACGCTGATGACCGTCAGCTCGTGGCCGCGGAGCGCGATCTCGCCTGCGCGCGTGAGCGCATGACCCGCGGCCTCCGAGCCGTCGTATGCGACCAGGATCTTCATCGCGCCTCCTCTTCGTTGGACGCGGCGATTGTAGCCTCGCGCGGGAACACCCGGCAGGGCGTCAGCGCCCGATCGCGACCGCCTCCGTGGCGGCGGCCGCCGGCAGGTAGAGCTGCTGCACGTAGTCGCGCAGCATGCGCGTGGCCAGCAGCTGCGGTGCGAGATCGGAGAGCGTACGCCGGATCATCTCGAGCCAGGCGCGGGGGAGGCCGCCGTCCCGGTCGTAGAAGCGCGGCGCCAGCTCGTGCTCGATCAGGTCGAGGATCGCTGCCGCCTCGCGCGCGTCGCGAATGGCGGGGTCGATGCCGGCCTGCTCGGCAGACGGGATCGCCCAGCCGAAGGCCGGGGCGTAGCACTCGTCCCACCAGCCGTCGAGGATCGAGAGGTTGAGCACGCCGTTGAGCGCCGCCTTCATGCCGCTCGTGCCGCAGGCCTCGAGTGGCCGCAGCGGCGTGTTGAGCCAGACATCGACGCCCGAGACGAGCACGTTGGCGAGCGCCATGTCGTAGTCGGCCAGCATGATCACGCGGTGGCGGACGTCGTGGCCCGCCGCGAATGCCCCGAACTCCTCGATCAGGCGCTTGCCGTCGCTGTCGTGCGGATGCGCCTTGCCGGCCACGAGCAGTTGCACGGGGCGATCGGCGCTCGTCAGCAGGCGCGTCAGCCGCTCGCGATCGTGCAGGAGGAGCGTGAGCCGCTTGTAGGTCGGGACCCTGCGCGCGAAGCCGAGCGTGAGCGCCTGCGGATCGAGCGCGCCGGCGAGCCACGCGCCGTCGGCCGGATCGTCGCCGCGCTCGCCGGCCTGGAGCTGCAGCCGCCGGCGGACCTCGTCGACCAGGCGCAGCCGCGCATCGGCGCGTGCCTCGAACAGCTCCTCGTCGGAGATGGAGGCGAGGTGGTCCCAGCCGCTCGAGCGCGCGCCGTAGCCATCGCCGAGGCGCGCGCGGTACAGCGCGCTGAACTCGGGCCCGACCCAGGTCTCGGCGTGGACACCGTTCGTGACGTGCGTGATCGGCACGTCGTCCACGTCGACTCCCGGGAAGAGCGGCGCGAACATCGCCCGTGCGACACTGCCGTGGAGGCGGCTGACGCCGTTCACGCGCGCAGCCATGCGAATGCCGAGCGCCGCCATGTTGAAGACGCCGGGGTCGCCGGCGGCCTCGGCTCCCAGCGCCAGCAGGCGCTCCAGTGGCAGGCCGGTCGGCACCCCTCCCTCGCCGAAGTAGCGCGCCATGAGCCCGTGGGAGAAGCGGTCGATGCCGGCCGGCACGGGCGTGTGCGTCGTGAACACGGTGTGCGCGCGCACCAGCTGCAGGGCGTGGTCGGGATCGACGCCGTCCTCGACCAGGCCGCGCACGCGCTCGAGCGCGAGCAGGCCCGCGTGGCCCTCGTTCATGTGGAAGACGGCCGGCTCGATGCCGCAGGCTGCAAGCGCCTTCACGCCGCCGATGCCGAGCAGGATCTCCTGGCGCAGCCGGTGCTCGCTGTCGCCGCCGTAGAGTCGGTCGGTGACCGCGCGCTCGGCAGGCCCGTTCGCATCCACGTTGGTGTCCAGCAGGAGCAGTTGCACGCGGCCGACGTCCACGCGCCAGACAGCGGCGTGCAGGGTCGCGCCCGGGAGCGCCAGCGAGATCACGACGGGTGCGCCGTCGGTGCCGCTGACACGCGTCATCGGCAGCAGCGCGGGGTCGAGCTCGACGAACTCCTCCTGCTGCGCGCCGCTCGCGGTCAGGACCTGGCGGAAGTAGCCGTTGCGGTAGAAGAGCCCGATGCCGACGATCGGGACGCCGAGGTCGCTGGCGGCCTTGAGATGGTCGCCCGCCAGGATGCCCAGGCCGCCCGAGTACTGGGGCAGCGCCTCGCTGAGGCCGAACTCCGGCGAGAAGTAGGCGATCGCGGCGGGCGCCTCGGGCAGGGTCGCGTAC
>JALYLC010000688.1 GCA_030774435.1 Actinomycetota bacterium | reverse complement strand
GCGGAGCGGGGCCTTCGGGGCGGTCGAGCGCATGGCGTTCGCGCACGCCGAGTGCGGCGAGCCAGAGCACGCCCAGCGAGAGCGCGGCGGCCAGCGCCAGCGCGACGACCGTGATCACGGGCAGGCGCGGGCCGCCGAGCTGGGCGGCGAGCGGCGTGGGCGTCGCGGCGTAGGCGATCGCGCGGCCGCCGAGGATCACGAGCAGGAGCGCGAGGAGGAAGCCCGCAAGGTGTTCGCTGCGCCTCATCGCACCCTCAACGTGAACGGGGCCGTGATCAGCTTGCCCGCGTGGAAGACCTGGAGGAACAGGCGCCATGTGCCTGTGGCAGGCAGGAGCACACCGAGCTCCATGCGCCCGGGCTTCGTGCTGTGCCCGGTCGTGGCGGGTGTCCCGAAACCGCTGGTGCAGGCCGGGTCGTTGCCGCAGATGTGCGAGTGGAAGTAGTCGAGCGAGCCCACGCGGAAGAAGATGGCATGCGCCAGTGCGCCGTAGAACGGCGTGAACGTGATGGGCTTTCCCGCCGCGTCGGTCACGTTCACGATCATCGACGCAGGCTCTGCCAACCGCAACCCTGGCAGCCTGGCGACGCGGAACGTCAGTCCACCGGCGTGCACGACCGGCGCGTACGCCGGCAGCGCCGCCTTGACGTTGCCGGTGCCCACTTGCAGCTCGTGCGTGAGCTGGAAGTTACGAAGCGCGCCGGCCGCGGGATAGACGTCGACCAGCACGTGGTAGCGGCCGGCCTTCGGGAGGTCGACGGGCAGGGAGAGTCGTCCGCTCGCCGGGATGGGCGGGTGCTTGTGCACGATCGACGAGAGGTCGTCGCGCACGATGATGAGGTGCACGCCTGTGTGCGGGCCCGCGCCCGTGCGGAAGCGCTTCAGGACCTTTCCGTCCGGCGTGAGCACGGCGAAGCGCAGCGTCGTCCGGCCGGGCTCGGCGACGGCGGTCGGCCCCTGCCAGTCGAGCCGGTACTCCTTCGCGGGCGCGATCGTCGGGGGCGCGGGGGAGCCGCCTCCGCCGCCACAGCCGGCTGCCATGAGCCCGAGCGCGGCCACCCCGGCGAGGCCCCGCCCGATCACTGGCCCTCCGGGAACAGGTAGCGCGAGTGCGGCGGGACGTAGCCGCCGACCTCGAGCACGATCTCGTCGTGCCGCTGGAGCGGTATCCGCCGCGGATCGCCGCGCCATTCACGGCCGTTGCGGAACGCCCGCACGCGACCGGAGAACGAGAGCAGGCGGCGCGGAGCGAGCCGTTGGCCCCAGAGCGTGAACAGGTCGCCCAGCGCCCGTGGCTGCGAGCGCTCGACGAAGACCGTGCCGGTCGGGTCGAGCGTGTGTAGCGGGTAGGCGCACCTGCCGCCGGCGAGGCGGGAGAGGCTCGCGCGCCGCAGCGGCGGTCGCAGGCCGATGCCCGCGGGCAGCAGCAGCACCTTGTGGTCGACGAAGATCTCGACGTGCACGGCGTCGACGGCGCGCCTGGGGGCGCAGGTCATGCCGCCGACCGTCCGTCCGCTGACGACGTCATGCGGGGCGGCCGGCAGCACGAACCCCGGCTCGCGCGACACCGGCGGCGGGGGCGGAGGCGCGGCGGGCACCAGCACGCTCTCATTCTGGCAGAGCGAGCCCCGCTCGCATCCAGACCGTAATGCGCGCTTCACGCAGCGCGTTGAGAGTGTGCTACTGGGACGTGCACTCGTCCGCTGCGCCGCCGCAGCAGGACTTGAGCTTCGCGAGCAGCTCCTCGCGACAGTGATCCTCGTCCGCCGCGCCGCCGCAACAGGCTTTCACGTGCTTGCGGAGCTTCACCTCGAAGTGATATGCGGAGGCGCAGTCGCTGCAAACAGCCAGGTGTTGCTCGACGGTCAGGGCGTCAGCGGGGGAGAGCAGCTTGTCGAGGTACGCCTGCATGCGGCTCTCCGCATGGGCACAGGCTCCAGTCGTAGTGCTCACGATGCTGCGGCCTCCGCGGTGTTCTCGATCGTCTGGGCGAGTTCGGTCTTGAGCATGCGCCGTCCGCGATGCAGGCGGGACATGATCGTCCCGATCGGCACGTCGAGGATATCGGCGGCGTCCTGGTAGGAGAAGTCGGCGAGATCGACGAGCACGACGGCATCCCGGTAGGGCTGGGGCAGCGCAGCGAGTGCGCTGACCACGCCTCCCTGGGAGAGCCGCTCGACAACCGAGTCGGCCTCTTCGGGCGTGGACGTTCCGCCCATGCGCTGGTAGAGGTAGTAATCGCTCTCCTCCACCGGCTCCATCTGCGGTGTCCGCTGGCGCTTGCGGCCGGCGTCGACGGCGAGGTTGTGCACGATGCGCAGGAGCCACGCGCGCATGTTGGTGCCTGGCGTGTACTGCTCCCACGAGCGGAATGCGCGTACATATGCGTCCTGCACGAGCTCCTCGGCGGCCTCGGTCGAGCCCGTGAGGCGTCGTGCGACGCGGTAGGCGTCGTCGGCGTATGCCAGCGCGTCCTCCTCGAAGCGAACGCGATCCCGCGCACGCACAGCGAGGTCGCGGGCCTCGGAAGGCGCCGTGATTTCTGGCTCCATGAGAGAAACGTACACCGGACCCAGCTAACGCCGCACCTCAAGGGGCTATTCCCCTTCGGGTGCGCGCGCAAGCACTCCGGCCACGCGCGGAACGGCAAAACCGCACAAGCCGCCGAGCAGCCAGGCTCCGAGCAGGTCGCTGGGCCAGTGGCTACCGTAGGCGAACTGGACGGCTGCGTCGGCGAGCGCGCAGACGGCCGCGACGAGGGTGATCGCGCGCGATGCCGGCCAGATCGCGACGGCCACGGCGGCGAGCACCATGCCGGGCCCTTCGGGGAACGAGTGCGTGCCGCAGGAGAGCTGATGCAGGCAGGGCCGCGGGCGCTCGACCAGCAGCTTGACGATGTCGCTCACGACCCACGCCACGACGCCCGCCGCCATGGCGCGCACAGCGGGGCTGCGATCTTCGATGCGCCGCAGCGCGAGCAGGCCCAGCAGGCAGTAGACGAGTGCCGCGCTGCTGTAGGGGACCGCCGTCTCGAGCGCGTGCAGGCGCGGACGCAGGCGGGACTCGTACGCGTGCCTGTGCGCCCAGCGCACGAAGCGCTCCTCGCCCGGCAGCCCCTCGGTCATGCGTGCGCGGTGCCGCGCCTCCGGCGCAGGACCAGGTACACGATGCCCGCTGCGATTGCCGCGACCACGATGTAGTCGAGGAACTCGAAGCGCTTGTGCCACGTGTCCCAGTGGGAGCCGACCTGGACTCCGACCAGCGTCAGCGCCAGCACCCACGGCACGGAGCCCACCGCCGTGTAGATCGTGAAGCGCCAGAACGGCATGCGCGCGATGCCCGCCGGCAGCGAGATGAACGTGCGGATGATCGGCAGGCAGCGGGCGATCAGCACGATGCGCTCGCCGCGCCGCTCGAACCAGCGGTCGGCCATGTCCAGGTTTGCGGGCGTGATGTGGAGATAGCGGCCGTGGCGCTCGAGCAGGACGCGGCCGCCGCTGATGCCGACGCCCCAGGCGATCCACGAGCCGACAATGTTGCCCGCGACCCCCGCGGCGACCGCTCCGGCGAGGCTCATGCTGTG
>JALYLC010000687.1 GCA_030774435.1 Actinomycetota bacterium | reverse complement strand
TCGGTTGCTTCTGGGGCGCGGAGCGCCTGTTCTGGCAGCTGCCGGGCGTCTACTCGACGGCCGTGGGCTATGCGGGCGGCTACACGCCGAACGCGTCCTATGCCGAGGTCTGCTCCGGCCGCACCGGTCACACCGAGGCCGTGCTGGTCGCCTACGACCCCAAGGTGCTGCCCTTCGAGCAGCTCCTGCGCACGTTCTGGGAGGGCCACGACCCGACGCAGGGCATGCGTCAGGGCAACGACCTGGGCACCCAGTACCGCTCGGCGCTGTACTGGTCGACCGACGCGCAGCGTGAGATCGCACTCGCCTCGCGCGACGCCTACCAGGCCGCTCTCTCCGAGCGCGGCCGCGGCCAGATCACGACGGAGCTCGCCGAGGCAGGCCCGTTCTACCCGGCCGAGGAGTACCACCAGCAGTACCTGCAGAAGAATCCGAACGGCTACTGCGGCCTCGGCGGCACGGGCGTCAGCTGCCCGATCGGCGCAGGCGTCAGCGCCTCGTAACGAGGCGCTGGTCCGCATAAATCGGGGTCAGACCCCGGTTTATGCACGCCACGCGGGTCCGCAACATCCGGAGTCAGGCACGCAAGTTGCGTGCCTGACCCCGAAAATTGCATCGGCACCCGGCTTCAGCGCTTCGTAGGAATGCCGGCGTGCATATAAAGGGGTCTGACCCCTTTATATGCACGGCGCGTCACACGCTGACGCGGCCGCACGTCTTCAGCGCATGCTCGCAGGCCAGAGCGGTTGCGAGCGAGGCGGTGGCCTGGGCGGGCGTGCAGGCCACCTCGCCCGGCGCGCCCGCTCGTGCCGCGGCGAGCCAGCGTTCGACGGAGTGCTCGCTCGGCGCTCCTTCGTCCTGCAGGTCGACGGGGGTGCCGTCGGCCAGTACGCGCGCGCGGAACTCGGGGTCGAGCACGGCCTCGACGCGCGCGCCCTCGCCGATCACGTCGAGCTCGTAGGTGCGCGGGAGGTCGTCGCGCTGCCACACCACCTGCACGGTCGCGACGGCGCCCCGCTCGAGCTCGAGCGTGAGCGCCAGCACGTCGTCGATCTCGCTGTCGGCAGGGCGATCGGCGCCCGCCAGCGGCACGTTGGCGCCGGTTGCCGACACGCGAATGGCCGGCCCCGCGATCGCCTGCAGGAGGTCGATGCCATGGCTCGCGCGCTCGAGCACCTGGCCGCCTCCCGCTGCCTGATCGGTGAACCAGGCGCGGCCGGCGGTCGACCCGAACATGCGCACCGCCAGCAGCCCGAGGCCGCGGTCGGCGAAGAGCTCGCGCACGCGCGGCACCCACGTGATCGCCCGCCACTGGTAGCCGATCGCGCACACGACGCCCGTGCGCTCGGCCGCGGCGACGATCGTTCGTGCATCGTCGAGGTCGCGTGCCACCGGCTTCTCGAGGTAGACGGGGAGGCCGCGCTCGAGCGCCTCGACGGTCACCTCGCGGTGGAGGCGGGGCGGCGTCAGCACCATCACGGCCTTTGGCTCCCCTCGCTCGAGCAGGGACTCCCAGTCGGCGAAAGCCTCGGCGCCGGTCAGATCGGCGGCCCAGGCCCGCCGGGCCGGGTCGGGGTCGCAGACGCACGCGACCTGCTCTCCGAGCGCGCTCAAGCTCGCCAGATGCGTCTCCGCAATCCACCCGCAGCCGATCAAGCCGATCCTCATGCCAGCACCTCGCCGTCGCGCAGTACGGCGCGCGGACGCCCGCGCACCCCGGTTCCGTCCCACACGCTTGCATCGAGGCCTTCGCCCAGCGTCGCCGGCGTGAGCGTCCACGCCGGCGCGGGGTCCCACACCAGGATGTCGGCGGCCATGCCCGGCTGCATGCCGCGCCCCCCGCACAGCAGGCTCGTCGCGAGCTCGACCGGCAGGCGCCCGTCGTGCAGGCTGGCGGTCAGCATCAGCGGCATGCGCGCCGCCACGCCGGGGCCTCCCGAGACGAGCTCGTCGAACGGGGAGGAGGGGCGCGAGCCGCGATGCGAGTGATCTGAGCCGATGGCAGTGAGCGCGCCGTCGAGCACGCCCTCCCAGACGGCCTCGACGTGGGCACGCGGGCGGAGGGGCGGCGAGATCACTCCCATCGCGGCCGTGGGGCCGGCGTAGACGGCCTCGTCGAGCAGGAGGTACTGCGGGCACGTCTCGCCCGTGACGTCGAGGCCGTCCGCACGCGCCCGGCGAATCGCAGCCACCGCGCCGGCCGTCGAGACGTGCACGATGTAGACCGGCGCAGAGACCAGGCGCGCCAGGTCGAGCGCACGGCGGGTGGCCTCCTCCTCGACGAGCGGCGGGCGCGAGCGCGGGTGGGCGTCGACGCCGAGCTCGCCGGCGGAGCGCAGCCGCGCGCGCAGCACCTGGATCGCCCCGGCGTTCTCGCAGTGCAGCCGCGGCACCACGCCGTACTGGCGTCCCCAGATCAGCGCGCGCATGAGGATCTCGTCGTCCGCGTCCATGCCGAGCTCGCGATAGGCGAGGAACAGCTTGATGCCGCGCACGCCCTGCGCCGCGAGTGCCGCGAACGTGGTCTCGTCGAGCGTCCGCGGCTCGTGGACCGTGGCGTGCGGATCGAAGCCACCCGGCAGCACGTAGCAGCCGCGGGCGTCCAGCTCGCGCGCTCCGGCCGCCGTCTCGCCGACCGCCACCACCTGGGCGCCCTCCACGAGCACGTCGGCGCCGTCGAGCACCCCCCCGGGGGTGACGACGCGCCCGCCGGCGATGCGGAGCGCGGTCACGAGGGCTCGTCGCAGGCCAGGACGGCACCGGCGCGTATCACGCTGCGCGCAACGAGCCGCTCCGCGGCCTGCTCGGTGACCCCGGCCGAGAGCCGGTGCTCGCCGTCGGTGAGCGCGAAGCGGCCGCGCTGGAGCTCCAGCAGGCTGAGATCGCCAGGGGCTCCGGGCGCCAGCGTCCCCAGCCCGGCCGGGGCGACGTGCGCGAGGTGCTCGCCCGCACGCGAGGTGGCGGCAGCGATCACGTCCGGCAGTGGCATGCCGAGATGCAGCAGCTTGGAGAGCGTGCGCGGCAGGTCGTGCACGGGCCCGGCGTGGTTGTAGGTGTGGATGTCGCTCGAGATCGTGTCGGGCGGGAAGCCCTGGGCGAGCGCGGCGCGCGCGACGCGCCAGGTGAACGAGCCGGCGCCATGTCCGACGTCGAACAGGATGCCGCGCTCGCGGGCCTCGCGCGCCTCGGGCCAGACGTTCCCGCCGCCGTCGAGCAAGCCGCCGTCGTTGCCGTGGAAGCAGTGCGTGACGACATCGCCCGGCCGCATCTGCGCGAGGAGCTCGGGCAGGGGCATCCCCATGTCGATGACGTGCACCATCAGCGGCAGCGCGAGCGCGCCGGCGGCTCCCAGGGCGAGGGCGACCGCCGGGCGCGGATCGGGCCCGACCATCTGGTACCCCGCGCGCAGCTTGACCCCGGCGATCACGTCGCGGTTGGCCTCGGCGACCTGCACGCACTGCTCGACCGAGGCCCAGCGGATGTCCTCCAACTCGCCGACGAGCACCGAGATCATGCCCTCGACGGCGATGTGCAGATAGGCGTAGACGCGGGTCTGCGCCACCTCGATGACCATGCGGCGCAGGCCCGGGAAGGTCTCTGCGCCCGCCGATCCGACGTCGACGCCGGTCGTCGTGCCGCGCCGCAGCAGATACGTGTCGGCGTCGATGCCGTAGTGCGAGACGCCGTCGTAGACGTGCACGTGCAGGTCGATCAGCCCGGGCACGACCAGCAGGCCCGCCGCATCCACGAGCTCCCTGCCCTGCAGCCCGTCGCCGACCGCTGCGATGCGCCCGGCGTCGATCGCCACGTCCGTGATGCCGTCGACACCCGTGGCCGGGCAGAGCACGTGGCCGCCGGCGGCCACGAGGTCGTGCGTCACGGGATGAGGCCCTCGTCCTGCAGGCGTGCGAGCGACCTCGTGAAGGCGGTCGCCGAGAGCTCGATTTCGTCCGCGCCGTGCGCGATCGAGAGCAGGCCGGTGCCGTGGAAGAGGTGCACGCCCTCCAGCAGCATCGCGCACTGCAGTGCGCTCAGGAGTGGCTCGGGCACGCCGAGCTTGAGGGTCACCGGGTCATCGGTACGCTCGCCGAAGATGAGGCAGAACGTCGAGGCCTGGCCGTAAGCGTACCCGGGCGTCGAGCGCTGCTCGTAGGCGGCGCAGAGCGCCTCGCGCAACTCGGCCGCGACGGCGCTCGCGCCCGCCAGGGCGCGGCCGTCGGCCAGCTGGTCGAGCGTCGCGATCCCCGCAACAGCCGAGAGGGGGTGGGCGTTGTGCGTGCCGGGGTGCTCGACCTTGGCGCGACCCGCGCGGAATGCGAGCACCTCCATCACGTCCGCCCGCCCCGCCAGCGCTCCGCCCGGCAGGCCGCCGGCGACGACCTTCGCGAGCGCGGTGAGGTCGGGGGTGACGCCGATCACCTCCTGCGCACCGCCCGGCGACCAGCGAAAGCCGGTCACGACCTCGTCGAACACGACGAGCGCTCCCTGGGCGCGCGCGGCGGCCGCGATCGAGGCGACGCGCTCGGGCGGGAGCGGGACGGCGCCCCAGGCGGCGCCCGTGGGCTCGAGGATCACCGCGGCCACGTCCCCCCGCTCCAGCTCGCGCTCCAGCGCCCCCTCGGCAAAGGCGTCGACGACGCTTAGATGCGGATTCGGCGCGGAGCCCTCGGGCGGCCGGTGCTCGACGGGCAACGCGACCCCGGGCATCGCGTCGTCGTGCCAGCCGTGGAAGTGGCCGGCCAGCTTGAGCACCCGATTGCGTCCCGTGAAGCCGCGCGCGACACGCAGCCCGAGCAGTGTCGCCTCGGTGCCGCTCGAGGTGAAGCGCACGCGTTCGGCGCTCGGCACGAGCGCGACGATGCGCTCGGCCCAGTCCGAGTGCAGCTCGCTGGCGGCGCCGAGGTGCTGGCCCAGCGCCGCCTGCCGGCGCACGGCCTCGACGACGGCCGGATGCGAGTGGCCGGCGACCATCGCGCCGTGCCCCGAGACGTAGTCGAGGATGCGGTGGCCGTCGAGGTCCCACTTGTAGGCGCCCTCGGCTCGCACGACGCTGGGCGGGAACGGGTCCTGCCTGCGCGCGTCGTGCGTGAGCCCGCTCGGGAAGAGCGTCAGCGCCCGCTCGTGCGCCGCCTTCGAGCGCGGGTTGGCGCGTGCGTACTCGGCCAGGGTCGAGAGAGCGGTGCTCATCCGGCGAACGCTACCGCGGGGCCTGCACACGTGTAGCGTCCCGGCCATGGATCTCGATCTCGTTGGCCGCCGGGCGGCCGTAATGGCCTCCAGCGACGGCATCGGCAAGGCCATCGCCTGTGCCCTCGCGCGCGAGGGCGTGCACGTGATGATGTGCGGGCGCGACGAAGAAAAGCTCGCGGGCGCAGCGGAGGAGGCAAGAGCGCTCGCCGGTCACGGCGCCGAGGTCGCCACCCAGGTGATCGATCTGGGCCTTCCGGGCGGACCGGGCGCGCTCGTCGAAGCGACGGTCGCAAAGTTCGGAGGCCTCGACATCCTCGTCACGAACACCGGCGGGCCCCCCGCCGGGCCGCTGCTCTCCTTCGACGACGCGGCCTGGCAGCGCGCCTTCGAGTCCGTGCTGCTTTCCGTCGCCCGCGGCGCCCGCGCCGCCCTGCCGCACCTCGAGGCCTCGACGCAGGGCCGCATCATCTCGATCGCCTCCTCCTCGATCAAGGCGACCCTTCCCACCCTCGGCTTCTCCAACGTCTTCCGGCCCGGAATCCACGGCCTTGTCAAGACGCTCGCCGAGGAGCTCGGCCCCAAGGGCATCACCGTCAACCTGATCGCGCCGGGCAAGATCGACACGGCCCGGGTGCGCTGGCTCGACGAAACGCGCGCCGAGCGCAGCGGCTCGACCCCCGCCGAGGTGCGCGCCGCCTCCGAGCACGAGGTCCCGCTGCGCCGCTACGGCGAGCCGATCGAGCTGGCCGAGGTCGCGGTCTTCCTCTGCTCGAAGGCCGGCCGCTACGTCTCGGGCACGGCGCAGCTGGTCGACGGCGGCATGGTACGCGCGCTCTGAGCGGTCTGTAGATGCAGCGCGGCCTCGTCCTGCTCCTCACGGGCGAGCTGCTCACCACGTCCTCTGCGCTGGCGGTGCAGACCGCGCTCGGGTGGGAGGGGTACGTCCGCAGCGGGGATCCGCTCGTGCTGGGCCTGATCGGGTTGGCCGAGTTCGTGCCGGCGCTGCTCTTCGCCCTGCCCGCCGGTCACGCGGCAGACCACCGCGACCGGCGCCTCGTGACGGTCTTCGGCCTCGCCGTGATCGCGCTGGCGACGGCGGGCATCGGCCTCGACACGGCCGCCGGCGATGCTCGCGTGTGGCCGCTCTACGGGCTCGCCCTCTTCATCGGCATCGGCCAGTCGTACGCCTCGCCCGCCTTCGGCCCGATGCTGGCGGCGAGCGTGACGACCGAGGAGCTGCCGCGCGTGATGGCGATGAACGCCTCCGTGTGGCAGTTCGGCACCATCTCGGGTCCGATCGCGGCCGGGCTGCTGCACCTCGTGGGCTCGCCCGCGCCGTTCGTGGTCGCCGCGCTGGCGGCCGGCCTGGGCGCCGGCACCGTGCTGCTCGTCCCCGCGGTCATCGGGCGGGCTCACCTCTCCGACGAGCCACGCTCTGCCACGCTCGGCGACGCGCTCGAGGGCGTGCGCTTCATCCTGCGCACGCCGGCGATGCTCGGCACGATGTCGCTCGACCTCGTCGCGGTGCTGCTGGGCGGGGCCACGGCGCTGCTGCCGGTCTTCTCGCGCGACGTCCTGCATGTGGGGGCACTCGGCAACGGGCTGCTGCGCTCCGCGCCCGGCATCGGCGCGGTGATCGTCGCGCTGCTGCTCACGGCCCGGCCGTTCAGCCGCCGCGTCGGCCCGACGCTGTTCCTGGCGGTGGGCGCGTTCGGCGCGCTCACGCTCGTGTTCGCCCTCTCGCGCAGCTACATCCTCTCGCTGGCGGCCCT
>JALYLC010000686.1 GCA_030774435.1 Actinomycetota bacterium | reverse complement strand
GGCGCGGGGGGTGGCGCCCCGCGCCACGGTCAGGACAGGCCGATCTCGACGATGCGGCGCTCGAGCGCGTAGCGCACGAGCTCCGCTCTCGTCGAGAGCCGGAGCTTGTCCAGGATGTGGCGGCGGTGGGCCTCGATCGTGCGGACGCTCAGGAAGAGCTGTCCCGCGATCTCCTGGTTCGTGTAGCCGAGTGCGATCAGACGGAGGATCTGACGCCCGCGCTCGGTGAGCTCGTCCTCGGGCTCCCGCATCACCAGGCGCGCGGCCAGCGCCGGGTGGACGTAGATTCGGTCGGCGAGGACGGCGTCGATCGCATCGGCGAGCTCCTCGTCCGCGGCGTCCTTGACGACGTAGCCCTGGGCGCCGAGCTCGAAGGCCTTGCGCGCATAGGCCGGCTCGTCCTGCATCGAGAGGATCACAACGCGGGCGCCGACTTCACGCAGATCGGCGATGGCGTCGAGGCCGGATCCGTCGCGCAGCGTGAGGTCGAGCACAACCACGTCCGGCCGCAGCAGCCGGGCGCGCTCGAGCGCTTCGCCGACGCCGGCGGCCTCGCCGACGATGTCGAACCGCCCGGTTGCCTCGAGCACGCGGCGGACGCCGCTGCGGACGATCTGATGATCGTCGACGAGCAGGGCCCGTATCACGCAGGCCCGATCTGCATCTCGAAGCGGACGCGCGCACCGCCGCCCGCCGGGCTCTCGAGATCGACCCTTCCCGCCACCATGCGTGCCCGGTCGAGCATGCCCTCGATGCCATGACCCATGCTTCCCGGGCTGAAGCCGCGCCCGTCGTCTTCGACCGTGACGACGAGGTGCTCTCCCAGGATCGCGGCCGTGACACCCACGTTCTGCGCATGCGCGTGCCGCACGACGTTGCCGAGCGCCTCCTGCACGATGCGGTACACGGCGGTGGCGACTTCGGGTGCCAGCGTGTCGAGGCCCTCGCCCAGCTCCGGGCGGAGTGCGAGGCCGCTGCGTCGCGCGACCGTCGAGCAGAGCCGCTCCAGGGCAGGCCCGAGCCCGAAGTCGTCGAGCACCTTCGGGCGCAGGTCGGCGATGAGGTCGCGGACGTCCTCGATCGCCGCGGAAACGCCCGCACGGGCCTCGCCCAACTGCGTACGCTGATCGCCGTCGTCGAGCTCTCGCTCCAGACGGCGAAGCGCGAACAGGACGGACGTCAGGCCACCCGCGGTGCGATCGTGGAGATCCTGAGCGAGCCGCCGGCGCTCGCGCTCCTGGGTCTCGATCACACGTGAAAGAGTTTCACGCCGGGCCTCTGCGTCGGTCTGGGTCTGCCGCAGCCGGGCCAGCGCCTCCGCGCGCGCTCGCTCACGCGCCAGCGAGCGCGACGTGTGCACGGCGATTGCGGCAAACGTGGCCAGCACGCCGAGCAACTCCTGGTCGTCGTCCGAGAGCTGGGCGCCATCCTCCCGGTCGGCCGCCAGGAGCACGGCTGCGGGCTCATCGCCCACGACGACGGGCTGTGCGATGACGTCGTGGCCCGCGAGGCGCTTGGCCGAGACGAAACTGCCCAGCGCGCTCGTCTCGCGTCCATCGACGTGGATCGAGACGCCCGCCAGAAGTACGGAGCCGGCGAAGGAGTCGCCGAGGGGCACAGCGGACGTGTCGAAGGCCCCGGCGTCGGGCCCTTCGGCGACGTCGTAGCGCACGACACCGGCGAACTCGTCCGGGACGGCGACGGCGACGAGCCGCACGCGGAGCAGCCGGACCGCCTCGCGTGCCACGAGTCGCAGCGCCTCCATCAGGTCGTGCTCGTGCAGGACCGCAGCTGCGGCGCTCGTGAGGGCGACGCGCGCCTCGGCGGCGTGTCGTGCCTGCTCGGCCTGCTCGGTCGCGTCCTGGAAGAGGCGGGCGTTCTCGATCGCGACCGCGGCCATACCCGCGAGGAGGACGACGATGCGCTCGTCCTCGTCGGTGAAGGCGCCGTCTGGTGCTTCTGTCAGGTAGAGGTTGCCGTAGACGGATCCACGTCCAGCGACGGGCACCCCGAGAAAGGAGTGCATCGGCGGGTGGTTGGGCGGGAATCCGACTGAGCGCGGGTCGTCTGAGAGGTCGAGCAGACGCAGGGGCCGGGCCTCGTCGATCAGCACGCCGAGGATGCCCCGGCCTGTCGGCGGATTGCCGAGCAACTCGCGCTCCTCATCGCTGAGCCCGGTCGTGATGAAGCGGCTGATGCGGCGGTCGGGGCCAAGCACTCCGAGCGCGCCGTACGCGGCGCCCGTGACGCGGGTCGCCGCCTCGACGACCGCTTGCAGCGTCTCGTCAAGGTCGAGGCCGCGAGCGATGGCCGTGCCAGCCTCTACGACCTCGGCGAGCTTGTCGTGCTCTGCGGGAGCGGCCATGGCTGGTCTCGACATTACACGACTGCGGGTTTCCCGCAGCCGAGAACGCGAGCGCCCACCGATGGCCGGGCGGCCGCGCAGGTCGACAATGTGATCGTGAAGGGAATCCCGAAACCGCGCCGCGGCCGCATCCTGCTTGCCTACGACGGCACACCGTCGGCCCGCCGGGCGCTTCAGCGCGCCGCGCTGATCCACCGTGAGGGCGACGAGGTCGCCGTCATCCACGTGGTCGAGCCCGGCGAGGACCACAATGGCTACCTCGACGAGGCGCGTGGGCTCTTGACGGAGCGAGGCATCGACGCCCTCCCGATCGCGGTGACGGGAAATCCGGCGCGCTCGATCTGCGTCACAGCCGAGCGCGACGGCTATGACACGATCGTCGTCGGCCGGCGCAACATGGGCGACCGCGGGTTGATGCTGCTCGGATCGGTGGCGGCCCGAGTCGTCTCGGGTGCGGCCTGCGACGTCGTCGTCGTGGCCTGACGGACCTGGGGGATCACGCCAGGGACACGCCGGCAAGCGCGAGGACGCAGGCGATCAGCACTGCCGTGGCCGTCCACGACAGGGCGCGTACGGCCCGTGTGCTCGCGTGCTCGCCCATCAGCCGCCGATCACCGGAGAGCCGGTTGAGCATCACGAGCAGCGGCACGAGCAGGATCGCGTTGAGCGCCTGGCTGAGAAACAGCACGGAGACGAGCGGGACCGATGGGATCAGCACGATCACCGCCGCGATCGCCATCGTTCCGAGATAGGTGCCGTAGAAGATGCGCGCCTCGCCCAGCTGGTCGTCGAGGCGGCATTCCGTGCCGAACGTCTCGGCTACCGAGTAGGCGGTCGACAACGGCACGATTGCGAGGGCCAGGAGCGCGGCGCCGAGCAGCCCGGCACCGAACAGCCGCGCCGACCAGGCGCCCGCGAGGGGCTTCAGCGCAATCGCCGCGTCGCGCGCGTCGTCGATCGAGTGTCCGCTGACATGCAGCGTCGCGGCGCAGGCGATCACGACGAAGAAGCCGATCACTCCCGTCAGGATGGCTCCGGCGATGACGTCCACGAGCTCGAGCCCGAGATCCTGGGGACGCAGGCGCTTGTCGACCGCGTACGACTGGATGAACGCGAGCCCCCAGGGCGCGATCGTCGTCCCGACCGTGGCCGTGATCACGAGCACCTCGCTGCGCCCCAGCGAGAGCGATGGGACGACCGCGCCGCGCGCGGCCGCCGACCAGTCCGGGCCGGCGAGCGCACCGGCGAGCACGTAGGCGCTGAGCGTGGCGGCGAGTAGCAGGAGGACGTGCTCGACGCGCTTGAACTGCGACCCGATCACGAGCCACGAGACGCCGACTGCGGCTACCGGCACGCTGATGATGCGCGAGATGCCGGCGAGATCGAGAGCCGAGGCGATGCCGGCGAACTCGGCGGCGGTCGTGCCGAGGTTCGCGGCGACCAGGATCGCCGTCATCGCGAACGCGGTGCGAACGCCGTAGCGCTCGCGAACCAGCCCCGCCAGCCCCTGCCCCGTCACGGCTCCGAGCCGCACGGCGACTGCGTGGTAGAGGATCAGCATCGCCGTGGCGAGCACCAGCACCCAGATGAGCGCGTAGCCGTGGTCGGCGCCGAGGATCGAATATGTCGTGATGCCGGCGGGATCGTCGTCGGACAGGCCCGCGAGGATTCCCGGCCCGAGCACGGCGATGAACGCCGCGAACCGCAGCCTGCTCATCGCCGCAGCCGCGGGTAGCGGTGGCGCCGGCGGCGGAGTTGATCGCCGCGGGCGACGGCGTCACGGTGCCTCGACTGGCGCACGGCGTGCTCGGCCGCAGGCACCGGCAGCCGCGAAAGCAGGCCGGTGACCGTTTCGGGCTCAAGCTCTTCGAGGCGCGCCCGCGGAGCGTCCAGCAAGAGCCCGCCGGCCACCGTGCTCGCGAGGTGCAACCGGTCGATCGGCAGCAGTTGCGGTGCGAACCGTGCGGCGAGGCGCGACAGGCCGAGACGCCGAAGGACGGCAGCGGCGCCGACATCGAGCGCGACGACTTCGAGCCGCCCGGCGTCTGCACGCAGCACGACATCGCCGACCCGGATCACGCGGTGTCCCTCGAGATCGACGATCTGGCGATCGAAGAGCGCTTCCCGCAGCCAGGTGGCCTCGACATCGCCGCCGGTCGCCGTCGCCGAGATGCGGCCGGCCTCCCAGCGCGTGAACGCCGCATCGCCGAGGCGTGTCCGGACCGCGGCGACGCGCCAGGAATCCGCCGCCCTCACGACGCCGAGGTCGATGAGCCGCTCGCTCGCGCCGTCGATCTCCACCGGCGTCCCGAACATGGTGCTGGCGAGAATCGGAGCGCCCACGGCTAGCGCGTACATTCGCGCATCCCACGCTCGCATGCCAGCGGGCTAAGCAATCTGCAGGAATCCCGCAGGCTGCGATCGGCGTCCGTCCCGATGACGGCTGGTCGTCTCGGCCGCGAGACTACCGCCGTGGAAGACCGCCCTCGTCGCTCACCGTCCTGGTTGCCCCGAACGCCGGCCGGCTGGGCGCTCGTCGCCCTCGGCCTCGGCGCGTTCGTCGCCGGTGCGACCACGCTGCTCGTCCTGCTCGCGGTGCTCGCCTTCGCGCTCGCGCCGCTCGCAGTCTGGTTCGCCTGGAACGTGC
The DNA here is from genome assembly GCA_030774435.1 of Actinomycetota bacterium. GTDB lineage: Bacteria > Actinomycetota > Thermoleophilia > Gaiellales > JALYLC01 > JALYLC01. The sequence goes on along the minus strand of JALYLC010000686.1, from coordinate 3,608 downwards.
TCGACTTCGCCGGCGCGATCGGCGCTCCCGAGCTCGGCCTCGGAGGCATTCTGCTCCTGACGATCTTCCTCGTCAGCGGGCTCGGCGCGCGGCTGGTGATCGCTGCGATCGTCGCCCTCGTCGATCCGAGCTGGCTGCACGGATCGGCGCGCCTGCACTGGCCGCAGCCGTCGCTGCGAGCGTTCGTCGCACTCGCCCTACTGCTCGCGGTCGCGGCGGTACCGAGCAGGCATCGCGCCACCACTCGCTCACGCTCCGATCGCCAGGTGCAGAGCTAGGAGGCTCAGGCGTCTCGGCGCTCGAAGCGCCCCGTCCGCTCTGCGAGGAGGATGCGGAAGACCGACCACGGCATGCCGGACGCGTGCAACAGCCCGTCCGGCGCGCTCGTCGCGCTGGCCACGAGCGGTGCGAGGCGCCGGCGCAGGAGCTCCATTGCGATCTCCGCCTCGGGCGGCTCGAGCTCCGAGAACGTCCCGAGCGCGATCACGCTCTGCCAGCTCGAGGGGCTCTCGAAGCGCTCGACCTCGAAGCAGACAGTCGGGTGGCTCCGCATCATCCGCAACTTGAGCCCCTCGCGCGAATGCCCGTAGACAGCGATGCCGTCATAGGCGTACGTGATCGGCACGACGTAGGGCCGACCGAACGCGTAGCAGCCGATCCGGCCGATCGCTTCGCTGCGGAGCACCCCGTCGATCTCGTCGGACGTCAGCTCACCGAGCATGGTCCCTCCCGTTGCAGAACGTGGAAGGAATCATCGCGCCTTACGGCCGGTGCCTCATCGGTGAGCGCCCTCACTCCTGCCGCGGGCGAACCGCACTCTTCGACCCGGGACTAGCGGCGAGCGCCGGCCGAGCGGGCCTCGGCCAGCGGCTGCGAGGGGACGATCAGGAGCGGGCGATGCGCGTGGTGGGCGACGGCGTGCGAGACCGAGCCGAGCAGCAGTGAGCGGATGCCCGTGTTGCCTCGCGTGCCCATCACGACGAGCATCGCGTCGTGCTCGTCGGCGGCCTCGATGATGGCCTCGGCGATGCCGTGGTGCGCCTGGACGGCGACGGGCGTCGCCGTGAAGCCTGCGTCGCGCGCGCGGTCGCACCCGTCGGCGGCGAGCGCCTCGGTCGCCTCCTGCACGAGCGAGTCGTCGACGCGGGGCACGCCCGAGAGCACGGAGTAGTGCTCCCACACCGACAGCACCACCGCGCTGCGGCCGGGGAAGAGCGAGCCGGCGAACTCGATCGCGCGGAATGCGTCGTCCGATCCGTCGTAGCACAGCAGGATCGGCTTGTCCGTGGCGTCGGGCATCGGTGCTCCACTCTCGAATGACTGCGGAAAACGGCCCGTCGCGCTCGGAGACGACGCTGCATATAAAGGGGTCAGACCCCTTTATATGCAGCAAGCCGTCGGCTGATCGCGATCGCGGCCGCCACCGATTGTTCCACGGACGCGCCCTCACTCGCCGATGCGGCCGAGCCAGTCGTCCGTGCTGACCACGTCGGCGAAGAACTGGCCCTGCGCCACGAGCGTCGCGCGGTGCAGCTCCTCGCCGCCGGCGCTGCCGCCGCTGTTCTCCAGCGGAAGCGTTCCCGTGGCGTCGTTGAGGATCTCGACCGCCAGGCCGCGGTGCGCCGCCTGGCGCGAGGTCGTGTCGACGCACATGTGCGTCATGTAGCCCGTGATCGCGACCGTGTCGATGCCCGCGTCCTCGAGCACGCTCTCGAGTTGCGTGCCGGTGAACGAGCCGGGCAGGGTCTTGTCGATCAGGAAGTCGCGCGGGCGTCGCTGGATCTCGGGATGCAGCTCCCAGGCGTGCGAGCCCTCGAGGAAGATGCCCTCGGAGGCGTCGGTCGTGCCGTGGCGCACGACGATCACGGGCACGCCCGCCGCGGTGGCCGCTTCCATCGCGCGCCCGATGTTCTCGAGGCTCTGCTCGCGCGGCGGATCGGTGATGGGCAGCGCGCCGTCGAAGTACTCGTTCTGGACGTCGATCACGATCAGCGCACGCTTGGCCATCTCTCCCGGCTCCCGTTCGTAGGTGACACCTGACTCTACGTCGCGTAGTGGCTGTGCTGCAGGTGGTGCGAGAGCGCTGCCGCCGCCGCGTCGGAGTCGTGGCGCTCGAGCGCGTCGACGAGCGCCTCGTGCTCGGCCACGACCTCGGTCATGTGGCTCGGGTGCCGGGGGGCAGCGACGCGCATAAGCCGCACGAAGCCACGCAGCTGCGAGAGGAAGCCGTAGAGGATCGGGAGGCGCGCCTCCTCCGCGATCTTGAGGTGGAACTGCTCGTCCAGGTCGATGAAGTCCTCCTCGCGGCCCTCGTTCGCGGCTCGGCGCTGCCGGATCAGGATCAGGCGCAGGAGATCGACGTCGTCGAGGTCGATGACGTCGGCGGCGTGGCGCACGGCCGTGCCCTCGAGCGCCTCACGCAGGAGCAAGATCTCGCGGCGGTGCTCCTCGCTGAAGCCGCGGACGATCAGCTGGCGCCGCGCCCCGACCTCGACCAGGCCCTCCTGCAGCAGCAACCCGAGCGCCTGGCGCACGGGCGTGCGCGAGATCTTGAGCTCGGCCGCGATCTCGCTCTCGGCGAGCACGCTGCCGACGGGGAGGGTTCCTCGCAGGATGACGTCGCGCAGGTGCTGGTAGGCGACCTCGGTCAGCCGGCCGCGGCGGGCGGCGGGAGCGCGCGGGACTCGGGCGTCGCCGGCTTCCATCGCGATCCTCAGCGGCGCACGAGGTTGCGGGCCACGAAGAGGAGGTTCGCGGGGCGCTCGGCCAGCCGCCTCATCAGGTACGGGTACCACTGCGGGCCGAACGGGGTCGCGACGAGCACCTTGAAGCCGCGCTCCGCGAGTTGCGTCTGGAGTCGCGGGCGCACGCCGTAGAGCATCTGGAACTCGAAGTGGTCGCGCTCGACGCCCATGCGCTCACAGAGTGCGATTGTCTGCTCGATCATCGTTTCGTCGTGCGTCGCGATAGCGGTGTAGGCGCCGCCCGCGAGCGTCGACTCGATCAGCTGCGCGTAGGCGGCGTCGACGTCGGCCTTGCGCGGATAGGCGACGTCGGGCGGCTCCAGGTACGCGCCCTTGACGAGGCGCAGGTTGGGTTGCAGCGGCAGCAGCGCGTTCAGGTCGCCGGGCGTGCGGAAGAGATAGGCCTGCAGCACGGTGCCCACGGAGTCGCGGCCCTCGGCGCGCAGGCGACGGTAGATGCCGAGCGTCTGGTCGACGAGGCCCGAGTGCTCCATGTCGATGCGGATGAAGTTGCCCAGGGAGGCCGCGTGGTCGACGAGGTGCCTGACGTTCTCGTAGGCCAGCTCCTCGTCGAGCAGCAGGCCGAGGTGCGTGAGCTTGAGCGCGACGTTGACGCGCAGCTCACGCTGGGCGATGCCGTCAAGGATGCCCTCGTACTCCGACACGACCGCGCGCGCCTCGTCGGCGGAGAGGACGTCCTCGCCGAGCAGCGTCGTGTTCGCGTAGAGCCCGCTCGCGTTGAGACGTGCGAGCACCTCGGCGCACTCTGCGAACGTCTCGCCGGCGACGAAGCGCTGCGCCCCCAGCCGCATGCCGTGCTTGCGCGCCAGGCCGTCGATGCGCCGGCTGCGCGCGGCCGCGAGC
>JALYLC010000685.1 GCA_030774435.1 Actinomycetota bacterium | reverse complement strand
CCGTGAGGTAGTCGAGCGCTGTGAACGCCCGAGACCCCGCCGTCGCGAAGAGCTCACCGGCGCGCGCCGCGAGGGCGGCGGATCGCTCGTCCCGAGCGCCGAGCTCCTCGCGCAGATGCAGCGCGTGCTCCAGGTGCCGCGCGACGGACTCGTCGACGTCGGCCTGGTCGGCGTCCTCCACGGTCATCCAGTCGGCGAGGCGTTCGTGCAGATCCGCTCGCAGCTCCTTCGAGAGGCCCCGGTAGGCGGCGTCGAGGACGAGCGCGTGTGCGAATCGCCACCGACCGGCGGCCTCGTCCTCCGGCTGGACGAGGCCACGCCGCTCCAGCGACGCGATCGCGGCCTCGAACTCCTCCTGACCGAGGTCGGGAGCGAGCGCACGGATCGCCGCGATCCGGAACCGGCGTCCCTCAACCGATGCCCGCTCGAGGATCAGACGCGGTGTGGGATCGAGGCGATCGAGCCTCGAGGCGAGCAGCGCTTGCAGGGTCTCAGGGATGTCGATGTCGGCGTCGTCCGAGCCGACCCAGCCACCGTCGACGAGGAGCCCCTGATCGGCGAGCATCGCGGTGAGCTGCTCCAGATACAAGGGGTTCCCCTCGGCCGTCTCGCAGACCCGGTCGACCACGGCCGCAGGCGCCTCCTCTCCGAGCAGGAGCTCTGCGACCCGCCGTGCCTCTGTCGGCATCAGTGGAGGGAGCGTCATGGTGATCGCCCGTGGCTTGCCGGCCGCCCACGTGGGTCGCTGCTCGAGGAGCTCGGGTCTCGCGAGACAGAGGAAGAGCACGGCACCGTGCACGCGCTCGATGACCGCATCGGCCAGGTCCAGCATCGGCGTCTCCGCCCAGTGGACGTCTTCGAGCACCACGACGAGTGGCCGGTCGGCGGCCATGACTTCGAGCAAACGTCGCACCGCCCATGAGGCGTCGGATGCGAGCGCCTCGCCGACCCCAAGGACCTGGGCCAGCCGGTCACCCACCGACGCGCCATCGGGCTGGTCGACCAGTCGCTGGCGGAGCGCCGCCGCGACCTGCTCGGCGTCTCCTAAAGGCAGCCCGGCCGCCTGCGAGAGCAACTCGACGAGCGACGCGAACGTGACGCCGCCATATGAAGGGGTCTGTCCAACGAGAACCGTCGCCCGTTCGCGCACCCCCTCCGCGAACGCCAACGCAAGTCGCGACTTGCCCACTCCGGGCGGAGCCAGGACGGTGACGAGGACGCAGGCTTGGTCATCGATCGTGTCCTGCAGCGCCTGGTGAAGCACGCTCAAGTGTCGGTCGCGCCCCACGATCGGCGTCTCGCTCCCGGCCACCAAAGGATGGACCTCCAGGACGCGCCAGGCCGAGACGGGCTCAGCCTTGCCCTTCGCCTGTAGCGGCTCGACCTCGTCAGCGAAGACCGCATCGCGCACCAGACGCCAGGTCGGCTCCCCGATCAGTACCTGGCCAGGTTCGGCACCCGACTGCAGGCGCGAAGCGGTGTTCATCGCGTCGCCGATGATCGGCTTCCCGTCGCCGGGCACCAGCACCTCGCCCGTCGTGATGCCGATCCGGGCCGCGAGCGGGATCAGCGAGGCTTCGTTCAGCGTCTGCAGGTGCTCTTGCATCTCGATACCGGCCCGCACAGCCCGAAGAGCGTCGTCCTCGTGGGCGACGGGCAGACGAACACGGCCACGACGGCGTCTCCGATGAACTTCTGCACGCGACCGCCGTGGCGCTCGAGCGCCGAACTCATCTCGGTGAAGTAGCCATCGAGGATCGGGCGAAGCACCTCGGGGTCATGCTGCTCGCCCAGGGTCGTGGATCCCACGAGATCGCAGAACAGGGCAGAGATGATCTTGCGGACCTCACCAGACGAGGCGGACGCGCCGAGGGGCGTCGCGCATCCGTTACAGAACTTCGCGCCGTCCGGGTTCTCGGTGCCGCAGGTCGAGCAGATGAGCACGCGCCGATGTTATCCCGCACGCCCACGCCGACGCATCTGGTCGACGTTCGCAGCCCTAGGAGTCCGGCCATCTATCAAATCGGGCAACGTTCTGGGCAACACGAAACACGCGACAAAGTGAAAACTGCTGGTCGTGGACGGCTTGATGGAGTGTCGAAGTAATGCTAGAGTCCCGTTGTGCTGCAACCTATCTGGGCGACATCCAGGCCACGTCAAGCACGAGGACGAAGGCGCGAGCCCGAAGATGGCGAAGCGGCTGGAAGCGATGCTCCCCGAGTCCTCGCATTCATCCTCAAAGAGTGGTTCCCGGCCGCGGGCTTGTGGGTGACATCGACACGAGCCGGACCGCTGGTCGTTCAGCGCGGTGGGCTACGCCTTCACGCGTTCCCCTGATGCCGCGGATCTCTCGATCGCGGCGATGACCTCGTGGCGCCGGACGGCGTCGACGAAGTCCGGCACGGTGTGGGTCCCGTTGACGATGTCCGCCGCGAACGCGGCGTAGGCACGCGCGACGTTGTACGCGGGCGTTCCTTCCAGGCTGGTGAGCGCGGGCCATCTCTGTGTCAGCGTCGCCGGTACGGCAAGCTCGGCGGGCTCGTCCCGCCCGCGTGCTGCCGCCACGGTCAAGGGAAAGATCTGCGGCTGCGCCTCGTCGGCCGTGATCCGGAGCGTTCCGTCGGTTCCGTTGATCTCCCACAGGAACCCGGTACCACCGGCCACGGCCTCACGAACGTGGATGCTGGCGGTCGCCCCCGACGTGAGGGTGCCGATCACGGCGACCTGGTCGGCCGCCGTCTTCACGATCTGCTCGTGTGTCTCCTCGATGGTGATCAGCGGCCTGCGAAGATCCGACACGGCCGACAGGTCGGCGAACTCGCCCAACACGTAGTTGAGGATGTCCAGGCTGTGGCCGACGGCGATCGTGAGCACGTTGGCCCCGTTCGCCTTGTCGAGCATGTAGGCGTTGGGCCGGCCCACGACGTCGCCTGGGACGGACAGCCCGACCATAGTCGTTGAGAGCGCCTCGCCGACGTATCCGTCGCGGAGCAACTCTTGGACGAACTCGATCGCCGGGGCCTGGCGGGCCTGCAACCCGACGAGCGTGCGCACCCCCTGCTCGGCGGCGAGCGCGGTCATCGCTCGCGCGTCCTCGAGGTCGCGGCCAAGTGGCCACTCGCAGTAGACGGCCTTGCCGGCGGCGAGTGCGGCGGACACGAGCTCTCGATGGAGCGGGGCCTTGACCGTAACAACGACTACGTCGATGTCTGGTCGGGTCACCAGCTGCTCGTAGTCTGAGAACACCGCAGTGATCCCGAACGCTTCGCCAGCCTCTCGCGCGGAATCCGTGCTGTGCGCGCCGAGTGCCCGGATCTCGTAGTTCGGCACCGCGCGGAGTGCCGGGATGTGGGCGGTGGCGGCCCAGCCCCGGACCGGGCTAACCCCGATGATCCCGACACCCACCGTCGATAGGCATCGCACATTCCTCCCCCGGACTGCGCTAGAAGCCGAGGACCTCATCGACGAAGACGACGGTGATGCGGCCGGGCGTGAGCTCGCGCTTGATGATGAGGATCTTGTT
>JALYLC010000684.1 GCA_030774435.1 Actinomycetota bacterium | reverse complement strand
GTCGGGGCGATGCCATCAAGACCGCGGTCGAGGTAGTGCGGCTGCGCCACCCCGACTCGACGCCCGAGGACATCGCGCGCCTGCTGGTCTACCAGCGCAGCAAGCTCTCGGCCATCGCAGGCGCGGTCTCGGCGCTGCCGGGGGCGTTTCCGGGGGTCGGCACCGCCACGGAGATCGGGGCGGGCCTGGCCGATGCGGTCGCACTCGTCTACACCCAGGTCGCGCTCGTGATGGCCGTCGCGGCGGCCTATGACCACGACCTCGAGGCGCACGACGCCCGTGCCGCGGACGTGCGCGTCGTGCTCGCGCTGGACGCCGGGGTGGCGAAGTTCGGCAAGCACGGCGTGGAGCTGTCCGACGGCGAGCGGCTCGATCCGAACGACCGGTCGCTCTCGGAGGATCTCAACCGCGAGCTCGGGGCGCTGGTCGTCAAGCGCACGGCCCGCCGGCGTGCCCGCACCCTGCTCGGACGCGAGATCCCGTTCGGCGTCGGCGTCGCGATCGGCGCGGGCTCGAACTTCAAGGCGATGCGCCACACCGGCCGCACGGCACTGCGCTACTACGACTTCACGGCCAAGGCCGCGACGCGCGCGTAGGCTCCGGCGGGGCTTCCCCAGCGCGCAGCTGTGACGCGCCGCGCGCACGATCGTCACAGGGTCTGCAGAGCGGTTGGCCGCCGCACATCCGCGGCACGCGAGCCGGGCCTAGTCTCGGCGCATGAAGATCCTCCTCCTGTCCGGCCTCGTCGTACTGCTGCTGACGGCGGGCGCCGCATTCGTCGCGAGCCGGCGGGGCTCATCGGTGCTCTCCGGGCGCGTGACCTACGTGATCGACGGCGACACGGTGGTCGTGCGCCTGGATTCGGCGCAACCGGTGCACGTCCGCCTGATCGGCATCAACACGCCCGAGATCGAGCACTTCGGCAAGCCGGGCGAGTGCTTCGGCATCCGTGCTGCGAGCCTCACGCGCCGCCTCGCTCTCGGGCGCCGAGTCCTGCTGCAGGCGGGCAGGGAGCGGCACGATCGCTACGGCCGGCTGCTGGCGTACGTGCGGGTGCTGGGTGGGCCCGCCGACCTCGAGCGCACCCTGCTCGTCCGCGGCGCTGCCCACACGCTGGCGATCGCCCCGAACATCGATCGTGCCGCCGTCTACGCGCAGCTCGAGAGCGCGGCGCGCCGCGCCGGCCGCGGCCTGTGGGGTGCGTGCCCGCCTTAGCCTCGCCGACTCGCTGAGATGGGACGTGCCGGAGTGGGATGTCCTGCTCCGGCGCGCGCCCGTGATGCTCGAGGGCGGCTACGACCTCGGCGCGGTCGTCAGGCGGGCCTGACCGGCCCCGAGCGACGGCACGCCGACCGGGGGGCGGCCTGCGACGGAAGGGCCGCCCGCGCCCGGCCGGGTTTGGCAGCCGGGGGCTGCCAATTCCGCAGCTCCAGCGTCCGCCGCCTCCCTGCGGCCGACCCTGCAGCGTTCCGGCTGCGACTATACCATCGATGATGCGCTGGCAAAGAGGCGTTGCCGCCGTCGCGGCGGCGGGGATTGCGGCCTCTGGAGCCGAGGCGCTCACGCTCCGGCGGCGGGTGCGCGAGGTCACGATCCCGGCGCTCCCGAGCACGCTCGACGGGCTCACCGTGCTGCACGTCTCGGACGTGCACGCGGGCAACGGCCCGGGCCTGACCCTGTTGCGCCGGACTGCCCGCTGGGCGGCTGAGCTTCAGCCCGACATCATCGCCGTGACAGGCGACCTGGTCGCCCGCCGGCGGGCCGGTCCTGCCTTCGCGGCTGCCTGCGCCGAGCTCGTGACATGCGCGGGCGAAGCGGCCGTCGCAGTGCTCGGAAATCACGATCGAGCGCACGGCCGCGACCCGTTCGCGCAGGGCTGGGACGCCGGCGACCTCGGAGGGCTGACGCTGCTCGACGGCTCGGCGATCGAGCTCTCGATGAGCGGTCACCGCGTGTCCATCGCCGGGGCATCGGCCGAGCGCATCCGCCGTGAACGGGGCTACGACCCAACGGTCCATCTCGACCCGAGTGCCGACGTGCGCCTGCTGCTCTGCCATTTCCCCGACATGCTGCCGCGGCTCGCTCCGGGCATCGCCCACCTCGTGCTCGCGGGGCACCTGCACGGCGGGCAGATCTGCATCCCCTGGCCCGGAGGCCGCATCGGCCTGGCCCACCCGCGCTCCGGCCCGATCTCCGCGCTCGAAGCCAGCAACGGCACGGTGATGCACGTCTCGCCCGGCATCGGCACCACGTTCGTGCCGCTCCGCTTCCTCGCTCAGCCCGAGGTCACGCTGCTACGGCTGCGCTCGCTCTGACGTCGCGCGAGATCAGCTGAGGCCGGGCCGTCTGGGCGCTCGGCGGCCGAGCTAAGCTGGCTGGACGATGGCGATCCAGCATCTCACCGGAGCCACGGAGCCTCGCAGGCCCGACGTCTGCCGTAGTTGCGTATGGTGGCAGAGCCAGGGCGACCGCTCGGCCGACAAGCGACGCTGGATCCAGGACATCGAGGACGAGTTCGGCGCGTGGGGCGAGATCTACCTCGACGGCGACCGCCACGTCGCCTCCCTGCAGTACGGGCCGGCGCCGGCGTTCCCCCGCGCGCGCACGCTGCCTGCGGGACCGGCATCCGACGACGCCGTGCTCGTGACCTGCGCGTACCTCTCCGACCCGTCCAGCCCGTGGTCGCTGCAGAGCCTCTTCCTGGCCTGCATCGGCGCTTGCCACGAGCGTCGCGTCCCGGCCATCGAGGCGTTCGCCTTCGTGCACGCGCCGGAGGCCGAGTTCGCGGCGCGCTTCCTGCACCACCGCACCGTGTTTCCGCGCGATTTCCTGGCCGACTACGGCTTCGGGACGCTGCGCAGCGCCGGCCGCGTCGAGCTGATGCGGCTCGAGCTCGGCGGGTTGCAGCCGGCGACCGAGGACGGCTTCGTCGCACAGGCCGTGCGGAGGGCCGCCGAGATCATCACGGGCCCGCCGCCCGTCCCCGCTCCCGCATCCTGAAAGCGCCTCTGAGCAGGGCGAGAGACGGCGTGCCGGTCCGGCTCGCCGCCTCTGCCGAGGGTGATGTCGCGCCTGAACGGCACCACCACAGCTCCGAGGAGCTGGCTTCCTGTCCGTTGGGCCCGATCAGTCGTTCGGGCTTGCCGGCTCCCGTCAGCCAGTCACCAGTCTAGATCGCAGATCGGACATAGGTCAACCGTCCGAGCGAACTTCCGCGAGCGCCTCGCAGACGGCCACCTTGCACCGTCAGGCTGCGGAGCGGAGCAGGCTCTCGCGCACCAGCAGTTCCGCGATCTCCACGGCGTTCGTCGCCGCGCCCTTGCGCAGGTTGTCGGCGACGACCCAGAGCGCGAGCGCGTTCGGATCGCCCAGGTCTCGGCGGATGCGGCCGACGAGCACACCGTCACGGCCCTCGGCGTCGATCGCCATCGGATACGCGTCGGCCGCCGGGTCGTCGATCACGGTGATGCCGTCCTCGGCAGCGAGCAGGGCGCGCGCCTCGTCCGCTGCGATCGGCTCGCGCGTGCGCACCCACACCGCCTCGGAGTGCGAGGTGACGACGGGCACGCGCACGCAGGTCGCGCTGATCCGCAAGTCGGGCAACTCGAGGATCTTGCGCGACTCGTTGACGAGCTTGAGCTCCTCGTCGGTGTAGCCGTCGTCGCCCTGCAGCGCCCCGGCGAAGGGGATCACGTTGAACGCGATGCGATGCGCATAGACGCCGGCGGGCGGCTGCTCGCCCGCCAGCACGGCCGCCGTTTGCTCGCGCAGGGCGTCGATCGCCTTCTGCCCCGTGCCCGAGACCGACTGGTAGGTCGCGACCGTGACGTGCTCGAGCGGCGAGCGGCGGTGCAGGGCGGAGAGCACGGGCATCAGCTGCATCGTCGAGCAGTTGGGGTTGGCGATCAGGCCCGCGTGCGCGTGCGCGGCATGCGGGTTCACGTCGGCCACGACGAGCGGCACGCCTTCGTCCATGCGGAAGGCCGAGGAGTTGTCGACGACGACGGCGCCCGCCGCCACGGCCTGCGACGCCCACTCGCGCGAGCGCGTCGCGCCGGCCGAGAAGATCGCGATGTCGATGCCGTCGAAGCTGCGCGGGCCGACGGCCTGGACGGTCAGGTCACCCCCTGCGTATTGCAGGAGGGTACCGCCCGAGCGCTCGGAGGCCAGCAGGCGCAGCTCCTCGAGCGGGAACGAGCGCTCCTCGAGCACGTGCAGGAGCGTCGAGCCGACGGCACCCGTCGCGCCGAGGATCGCAAGGCGCGCCACCTCAGGCCTCCACGACCGGCGGCGTCTCGAGCTCGAAGGCGTCGTGCAGTGCGCGCACGGCGGTCGGAAGCTCGTCGCGGGCGATCATGCAGCTGATCTTGATGGGAGAGGTCGAGATCATGCGCAAGTTGATGTCGAGGTCGGCGAGCGTGCGGAACATACGCGCCGCCACGCCCGGGTGGGAGCGCATGCCCGCGCCGATCAGCGAGACCTTGCCCATGGCGTCGTTCTCCTCGACCTGCAGCGGGCCGAGCGACACCTCGGCGAGCGCCAGCGCGCGGCGCGTGCCGGGCACGTCCTCGCGCGGGACCGAGAACGAGAGCTCCGCCACGCCGTGCACCACGTTCTGGATGATCGTGTCGACGTTGACGTGCTCGGCTGCGACCGAGTCGAACACGGTCGCAGCGGCTCCGGGCCGGTCGGGGATTCCTGTCAGCGTGAAGATGACCTCGCTCTGCGAGTGCGTCACGCCGGAGATGATCGGATGTTCCATGACTTCCTCGGCGGGGACGATCCAGGTGCCCTCCTCCTGCGAGAACGTGGAGCGGGAGTGGACGCGGACGTTGTGGTTACGGGCGAGCTCGACCGAGCGCAGCATCAGCACCTTGGCGCCGGAGGCCGACATCTCGAGCATCTCCTCGTACGAGATGCGGGGCAGCTTGCGGGCGCCGGGCACGATGCGCGGATCGCTCGTGTAGACGCCGGCGACATCGGAGTAGATCTCGCAGGCGGCGCCGAGCGCCGCTGCGAGCGCGACTGCCGTCGCATCCGTGCCGCCGCGGCCGAGCGTCGTGACGTCGTTGGTGTCGGTCGAGACTCCCTGGAAGCCGGCGACGAGCACGATCTTGCCGGCGTCGAGCGCGTCGAGCACGCGCTGCGCGCGGATCTCGCGGATCTTGGCGCGGCCGTGCGCCTGATCGGTGACGATGCCGGCCTGGCTGCCGGTGAACGAGACGGCCTCGAAGCCGAGGTCGTGGATCGCCATCGCGACGAGCGCGCACGAGATGCGCTCGCCGGTCGAGAGCAGCATGTCCAGCTCGCGGCCGTCGGGCTGGGGCGAGACCTCGTGGGCCAGCGCGATCAGTGAGTCGGTCGTCTTGCCCATGGCAGAGACAGTTCCGACGACGCGCAGGCCGCGGCGCTTGGCCTCGACGAGGCGCTGCGCGACGCCGCGCACCTTCTCGGCGTCGGCGACCGACGATCCGCCGAACTTCATGACGACGGTGTCGAATGCGATGTCGCCGCGCGGCGGAGCGGCGGGATCAGTGCGTGTCACGGCTGCCACGCAGGCAGTTTCGCAGTTAGCTGCCCGAAAGGCCTCAGCCGGCGGGCGCGGTGTTGGCGTTGCTCGAGTGAGCGCTTGCCGCCCGCGCGCCGAAAACGTTCCAGTTGTAGACGACGGATGCGTTCCAGAGCATCCATCCGATCGCGCCCTGTCCCATCGCGGCGCTGATCTGGGCTTTCACCTGCGGCGTCTGGTAGCCGCCGAAGTCCTGCAGCCACGGCCGGATCTTGACGCTGGGCGCGTTGATCAGCTGTCCGCGGAACGTCCCCATCGAGAGCGCCACGATGGTGTTCGGGCTGCCGTTGGGGTCACCGACTCCGAGCTCGCCCGCCGTGAAGTGGTTCGGGTAGAGCATCGGGGAGATCACGTCGACGTGCTTTGCGATCAGGGCGACGTCCTGTCCGATACCGAGCTCATGGGCGGCAGCCAGGCCGAAGAGGTCGACGCCGAGCTTGACGTGGAACGGCTTGAGGGCGCTGCGCGCCGCAGCGAGGAAGCGGGGGATCGTCGCGTTCTTGGGCTCGGCCGTCTTGTGCGGCCAGCGCATGGCCGACAGATCGCCCTCGCTGGGGAAGCGCACGTAGTCGTACTGCACCTCGTCGACGCCGGCTCGCGCGGCCGCCTTGCCCAGGCTGACCAGGTAGGCCCAGGCCTTCGGGCTGTACTGGTTGAGCCAGGGGACGCCGCCGCCGTCGTGCCAGATGCCTCCGCTGGAAGTGTGGATCGCGAGGGCCTTGTCATGCTCGGCGACGATCGGATCCTTGAAGCTGACGATGCGCGCCACGACCCAGATATGGCGGTCGTGGGCGAGCCGCACGACGTGGGCGAGGTCGTAGTAGTCGCGCTCCGCGTCGTAGCGCCTGGCCAGCGCGGGCGTGTTCTCACCGAGGCCCGCGACCTCACCGTTCTCGTCCTTGACGTCGATCTCGATCAGGTTCAGGCCGGGCGTTGCGAGCACGCCGTCGAGGTTGCCGGGAGTTCCGGCCCAGGGCGCGGTCACGTGCACGCCGCGCGTGACCGCGGGCATCGCGCGCACCACGGCCTTGGGCGGCTTGGCTGTGCTGACCGGCGCGACGGGGGGACGGCGCGCCTTGGGCGTGCCGCTCGTCCACACCCACGCGCCGCTGGCACCGCCGATCACGATGCCGAACACGGCGAGCAGCGAGAGCCGCCGGCGACGGTGCGCCGCGCGCAGCTGGGCGCGCTGGCGCTCGCGGGCGCGCAGTCGCCTCGCCTCGAGCTCATCGAGCTCTCGGGCGCGACGTCGGTCGCTTGCCCTGAAGTCGTAGTCGTCGGTCACGTTGCGTCCCCCGGCACTCGGCCGGGCAGGTTCGCGATTGTAGCTGGTAGCGATATTCCGTGTGCAGGAATTACGCAAACAGCGTCGAATGCGCGCGACCCGCAGTCCCACGATACCTCTCTCTCAGACTTCGCGACGGCCGGCGAGCGCGCGGCCGAGGGTGACCTCGTCCGCGTACTCGAGGTCGCCGCCGACCGGCAGACCACTCGCCAGGCGCGTCACGCGCACCCTCCCGCGCAGGCGCTCGGCCACGTACTGGGCAGTCGCCTCACCCGTCATCGTCGGATTCGTCGCCAGCACGACCTCGCGCACCTCGTCACCGGCGCGTTCCACGCGGGTCAGCAATTCGGCGATGCGAAGATGCTCGGGATCGATCCCGTCGATCGGCGAGAGCGCGCCCCCGAGCACGTGGTAGAGGCCGCGATACTCGACCGTGCGCTCGAGCGGGACGATGTCGGAAGGCGACTCGACGACGCAGATCAGCGAGCGATCCCGCCGCGGATCCGTGCAGAACGCACACAGCGGCTCCTCGCTGAGGTTGAAGCACTCGCTGCAGAAGCCGACGCGCTCCTTGACGACGCGGATCGCCTCGGCCAGCGCGAGCGCCTCCTCGGGGGGAACGCGCAGCAGGTGGAACGCCAGCCGCTGCGCAGTGCGCTGCCCCACACCGGGCAACCGGGCAAGCTGCGTCACCAGCGCGTCGACCGCCGGAGAGAGCACTCCTCAGAGCGCCTTGCCGAATGAGCGCGGCGTCTGGAGCGGCTGGATCGGCCTACAGCCGGTTGGGGGAGCGCACATGCTCTTCGGACCGGTCAGGACCGCTCTCCCAACCGGCTTTCGTCCGACCTGCTCGCTCCATCCATCCCAGCCACACACGCTCATTCGGCAAGCCGCTCTCAGAACCCGGGCAGTCCGAGCCCGCCGAGCCCGCCCGTGATCGCGCCCATGCGCTCCTGCTGCAGCGCGGCGGCCTGGCGAAAGGCCTCCGTGACGGCGGCGAGGACCATGTCCTGCAGCAACTCGACCTCGTCGGGATCGACCGCCTGCGGATCGATCTCGATGCCGACCAGGTCGCCGTTGCCCGAGGCGATCGCCTTGACCATTCCACCGCCGGCGCTGGCCTCGACGCGCTCCGCGCCCAGCGCCTCCTGTGCGCGCGCCATCTCGGCCTGCATTTGCGCCGCCATCTTCATCATCTTCTGGGGATCGATGCTCATCCGGATTCCTCGGTTGCGTCGAGACGGCGGCGCAGCTGTTCCAGCAGCTCCACCTCGGAGATCGTGCCATCGCCGTCGGTCGGTGCAGAGCTCGCGCCCTGCGTGAGGGCGACGAATCGCGGCTGCAACCGCAGTGCGAGCGCGGTTGCGATGGCTTCCGCGAGCTGGTCGCCGTAGCGCTCCGAGCTGGAGAGCAGCGGCGCAGACACCTCGACGACGACGCTCGAGCCCTCGACAGCCGTGGGTCGCGAGGCCGACAGCACGCCGCGCGCGGGACCGCTCAGCTGACCCAGGGCATCGCTCCAGCCGGCGGCGACCGCATCGAGCTCGGCCGGAGGCGGCGCGAGCGCCGGAGAGGCGATGGGCGCCGGCTCGGCCGCGGGCGCCGGCTCGGGAGGAGCGGATGGC
>JALYLC010000683.1 GCA_030774435.1 Actinomycetota bacterium | reverse complement strand
CGTCGACTCCCTGCTCACGTCACGGCTGATACGAGAAGTTCGCGACCTTCGAGAATGGCACCGTCGCCTTGACGACGCCCTGCGCCTTCAGCGTCTGGCCGATGCCGAGGTACTCCTTCGCCAGCTCGCCGCTCTTCAGCAGTCGTTTGTTCGCGGGGATCGTGTAGATCGTGACACCGGCCAACGTCGGCGCGAGGTCGGCGACCTTCGAGCCGACGCCCGCCGCCATGATCGCCACCGCGTCCTTGCGGTTGGAGACGTAGTAAGCAGTCGCCTTGTTCCACGAGCACATCAGCGCCTTCGCCTCGGCCGAATGCGACCCGAGCCAGCCCTGCGTGGTGACCAGGAAGTCCGAGATCAAGCCCGGAGCGTTCTTGCTCGAGAACAGCACATGCGCTCCGTGGCTGCCGTGACTCGTCGCATTCGAGATGTACGGCTCGTACGTGACCGCCACGGGCACCTTGCCGGCGATCAGGAGCGTGCCGGCAGAAGCCGCCGGCGCGCTGACCTGCTTGATCTTCGAGAACGGAATGCCGTACTTGCGCAGCATGTAGTGCAGGAGGAGGTCGCTCGTCGTGCCCGATTCGTAGGCGACCGACTGGCCGGCAACCTGCTTGGGGCTCGTGATGCTCTTGGACGCCAGCACCGCGTCAGCGCCGACCGAGGCGTCCTCGATCGCGAGCAGCTTGATCGGAGCCTTCTGCAGCTCGACGAACTGGATGGTGCGACCGGTGTCGATGTTCGAGACGTTGGTCTTGCCGGCGATCAGTGCCGCATTGCGATCGGCATCGGTCTGGAAATTGATGATCGAGACATCGACGCCGCATGCCTTGAAGAATCCCTTCTTCTGCGCGATGTACCAGGGTGCATACCCGATCCAGGGTTCGATGCCCATGGTGACCTTCGCGAGCGCAGGCCGTGAAGACTGCGCCGACGCGTTCACGGCCACGCCGACGAGCGCGGCTGTGGCGAGAGTCAGTGCGACCGTGGCCGACGCGACCACGCGGGACTTCCTCATGCGATTCTCCGTTCGGTTGATGGACCGGCAGACGGCCGGATGCCGGTGGGCGCGGGCGGTCTGTACCCTTGCAGCAGCGAAACGTCATGTGCAGCGTCCCGCAGGCGTGCACCGGCGGCTTCCTCGAAATCGGCCGACGCTGCGTCGAGGTAGGTGATGCCGATCGCAGCCGCGGGCGCTCCAGAGTGGCTCAAGATCGCCGCAGCCACGCAGCAGATGCCAGGGGTCGTCTCGCCGTTCTCGCTCGCCCATCCCCGACGGCGGATGTCGCCGCGCGAGGCGCGGATCGCCGTGAGAGCGTCCGTATCCGACACAGCCTCGAAGCGCAGCTCCAAGTCCTCGTCGGACAGGTGGGCGAGCTGAGCTCGGCCGACCGCAGTGTGAACCGCTGCGAGCCGCGAGCCGATGAACGTGACCAATTGCACGGCAGCCTGAGGCGGATCGACCTTGTCGAGGTAGACGACGTCGCGTCCGTCGAGGACCGCGAGATGGCACGTATGGCCGAACTCGCGCACGAGTGCATCAAGCGCTGGACGGGCTGTGTCTCTGACTTGAACTTGTCGCAAGAACGACTGGCCCGTCTCAAATGCTCTGACTCCGAGCTCGAGGCGCTGCGTGACCGGGTCCTGACGCAGGTAGTGCCTGTCGACGAGCGTGCGGAGCAGGATCGACGCGCTGCTCTTCGGGATACCCAGCGTTCCAGCAATCTCGGCGCGCGAGAGGCCGCTCGAGCGCGCCGCGACGAACTCGAGAATGTCGAGCACGCGGACGGCGGATTTCGCGTTCACATACGTGGACAGGCTTCCACATCCCGAAACGCGGCGAGCCTACGCTCCTCCGCCAAGACCGTCAAGGGGCTCGCGCTGAATGAACGCGCTCCCGCCGGTCGCGGGGCACGGCAGGTCATATCGCGCGTGCCCTAACATTCGTCGCCCTTCAACAAGGAGATCGCATGAAGCTCCAGGTGGTGGCTGAGCAATTCGTCTTACTCCTGCTTTGGCTGACGGCGCTCGTCACGATCCTTGGCGCAGGGCTCATCGCATGGCTGCTGTTCTAGGACTATCGAACAACCGAGAGGGGCGGGTACCGTACCGGCGCCGAGCTGTCCAGCGGTCGACATCGAGCGAGAAGTAGAGCCGGTCACGTCAGCTCGAGCGGCGATCGCAGCACGCGGGTTCATCGCGCTGCGGGATGACCTGACCGGCTGCTGTCTAGATTCAAAGTGGTGAGTTACTTCTGGGACAACTCCACATCCGGCTCATTTGGGCTCGCCCGATCGCGCAACATGCCCAAGCGTTTGGCGCCTAAGAACGCGGAAGACCGCACCGAAAGAGAGGTGATCCCTACGCGATTCCTTCGGAAGCCGGCTCGGCAGTCCACCCGTATCGCGTAGCTCGGCTAGCCGCCGGGGCTGCTCGAGAGGATCTGCGATCTGCGACCTATGCGCGCGTCATGGGCGAGCAGGTGGGGAAGGGGAGACATCACAAGACCCTGATTTTGGCGTCGAGGAACGGAGCAATACGTGCCACCCTTGCGACCCCGTGGTCATTCGGCTTCACGGCCAGGCGTTGGCTGTCAGGACTTCGTGCGGATCAGCTTGCCGGAAGGGGCGAGCACATACCAGAGGCCGCCATTGAGGTTTAGAGCCTGTCCCTTGGCGACGCCGGGGGAGGTGTCAGCGACATAGGTGTAGAGCGGCCAGGCGGCGTACGTAACAACGCGGCCGCCTGCAGGATTGGGGTCGCTACCCAGCAGTGAGGACTTCGCCTGTCCTGAGGCGACGGCCTTCTGGCCCTTCGACAGTTTTACTGGCGGCCAGACCGCGGCGCATGTGCGCACGCAGGTGACTCTCATGTGCTTGTCCGGTACGAACATGTACAGGGTGCGTCCCTGCCCGTTGACCAGCACCGTACCCAGCTTGGGCAGCTTCTTGGTGGAGATGATCGGTGCCTTGTTGCTGGAGATCATCTCCGCCCGAGCCGAAGGCCGTGTTGCCTGACTCGTCGCATGAACGGCGGCCGCCGCCGCCGTCGTCGCAAGAAGCGCAGCCGCGACGACCGCGAACTGAATGCCCCGGAAGCCCCGAGATCGTCTCGACCAGTTAGCGACGTTGCGCATGACCGTCTCCTCGTCGACAGGTTCTTCGCGCGTGAGAATCACGCAGGCGTGGCCCACGATGCGTGGCAGACGCGCTCCGCCAGGCAGTCTACCGGGTAGCTCGTTGGCCGACGGGGCCGAACCCCGCGCCGGAGGGGCGATGGGAAGCGCGATGGATATGAGAGCTGCTTCGATCGGGTACGGGAGGCGCACCACTCGTGCATCACGTGCCCGCGCCCGACGCGTGGGATCTCGGCCGCAACGGCATCTACGTCTCCGACGGCGATCGGGCATCTACTTCCGGCCCGATGTCGGCAACCGACGGTTCGGGCTGCCATCACTTACCGTGCCTTCTGCTGGGGAAACGGGCAGGGAAGGCGGGCACAGGCGGCATCCAACCGGGTACTCCGCTCCTGATCGCTCGTCAGGGCAGCGCGCGACGGATTGGTGCAACGCTGGGCGACAGCCGCAGCAAACCGCGAGGAGGCCAGGCTCGGTGGGATGCACGGAGAGAATCTCCTTCGATAGCGGTGGCGATTTCATGCGGGAGACCCGTCGAGAGGTGGAGGCGTACCTGGCACGCGGATCAACCCGCCGCGCTGGGTACGTCAGCCTGCACGCCAAGGCGCCGATTGCGATCGGGCTGATCGTCCTCTCGTGGGCGCTGCTCCTGTTTGGCCCATCCAGCCTCGTGCTGACGCCGCTGTCGTTCGTAGGGCTGGTGCTGGGCGCGATGCTGACTGGTTTCTGCGTTCAGCACGACGCAAACCACGGTGCTTCCTTCCGCAAAGCGAGATACAACCATCTGCTTGGCTGGACGGCCGACGTGCTACTTGGGTTCTCCAGCTACGCCTGGCGTGTCAGGCACAACGTCGCGCATCACACCTACACGAACGTCGACGGTCACGACGGCGACATCACGCAGATGCCAATCGCCCGGCTGGTGCCAGCGCAGCCCTCGAAGCCGTGGTATCGCTTTCAGCACCTGTACATCTGGCCGCTCTACAGCCTCATGGGGCTGCGCCTCCAGACGATCGGCGACTTCGCCGCCTTCCGCCGCGGCAGCATCGGACGCAGCGCCTTACGCGCGCCGCGGCGCTGGGACCTCGCTGGGTTCATCGTCGGCAAGGCGACCTTTTTCAGCTGGACGCTGCTGATCCCGCTGCTGCTCTACCCGTGGTGGATCGTGCTGCTCTCGTTCTTCGGCGTGTCGCTGGTCCTCAGTATGATCATGGCGGTCACCTTCCAACTCGCGCATTGCGTCGAAGAGACCACGAGCGCGTCAGCCGACGAACTTCGCTCACACCGGCAGGTCTGGGCGGTTCACCAGGTGGAGACCACCGCCGACTTCTGCCCGCGCAACCCCGCCCTAACGTGGCTCCTGGGCGGACTTAACTACCAGATCGAGCATCACCTCTTCCCACGCACCCCGCACACCCACTACCCCCAGATCGCCCGCATCGTCCGCAGGACAGCCGCCAGACACGGCGTGCACTACACCGTCCAAGCCTCGCTCTGGGCGGCCCTCGGCTCCCACGCGCGACACCTACGCAGCATGGGAGAACAAGGCCTGCCGGTCGAAATCGAAATGGGCTAACGCAGACGCGCTTCGTCTCGTCGCGCTGACGTCCGCGCCACCAGTCCGGGCCGCAAGTCCTTGTGCACTACGTTGATGTGCCGTGGTCGCCGGTAGCCGCTCAGACCAGCTCTAACACGCGGGCGGTTCGCACTCCTCTGCGGGCGATCGTTCAGTCGCGCCCGCCCTCAACGGGGCTCAAGCACCACCACCGGAATTTCGCGCTCCGTCTTCTCCTGGTAGCGGTCGTAGTCAGGCCATTCCTTCGTCATGATCGACCACAGCTCGGCCTTCTCCTCCGGCGTCGCCGTGCGCGCGTGGGCGCGAAACTTGTCACCCTTGAGCTGGATCTCGACCTCTGGATGCGCTTCGAGGTTGAGGTACCAATCGGGGTGCTGCCGCGCCCCACCCTTGGACGCGACGACCAAGTAGTCGTCGCCGTGGCGTCCGTAGATCAGCGCGTGCACCCGCTGCTGGCCCGAGCGACGGCCCGTCGTCGTGAGGATCAGAGTCTGCGTGCCTTGCCAGTCGTGACCCTCCTCGCCGTCGGTCGCGACGTAGCGGTCGATGTGCTCCTGCCCGAACAGCGCCATGCGCCTCTCCCTTCATCGGTTCAACGAGCATCATCGCCGCAAACGAGA
>JALYLC010000682.1 GCA_030774435.1 Actinomycetota bacterium | reverse complement strand
CGCGCTGCCTGACTCGCCGCTCGAGCTGGCCCTGGCCGCGCGCTACCTCGGCATCGGCGACCCGTTCGCCCTTGCGCGCGACGAGCTGAACTCGGCGCGCGAGGTGGTTGCGCCCGCGAGCCGGCTGCTGCACCTCTACGGCAGCGCGACGCAGCTGCGAACGCTCTTCCTACGCGGCGAGATCGACCTCGCGCTCGGCAACCCAGCGACGCTCGGCGCCCAGCGCGCCGGGGTCGTTGCGACGCTCCCGAGCGAGGGCACGATCGCGACCGAGCGCGTATTGGGGATCGTCTCGGGATCGCCGCGGGCCGGCTGCGCCCGCCGGCTCGCCGGCGCCCTGCTCGCGGCCCCGGCGCAGGCCCAGCTCTCGCTCGTGCGCGGCCTGCTCCCGGTGCGCAGCGCGGCCTGCGTCATGCTCTCCGAGACGGCCTGCAAGACCGTGCAGCGCGCGCTCTCGCGGACGCTCGCCAACAGCGCCGTGGCGGTGCATCCGGTCGCCGCCGAGGGCGTCACCGGCTGGCCGGAATGGGTGGGGGAGTGGGTGCTGCTACGGGGGTGATCTTCACTCTTTAGAGCGCACTGCCGTTGCTGCAACGCGGCGGAATTGCTAGGGTCCTACGGATGTTCGCCGCGCGCGGCAACGCGCGGGCCCTCGACCGGGCTCGCCGGTGTGGCCGCCACGTCTCTGTCCTCACGCTCTGTGCGGTGGGCATCGGCGTTGGCGTGGCTACGCCTGCCGAGGCCGACAAGATCGGCGATACGCGTGCCCAGGCCGACCAGGTCTGGGCCCAGATCCAGGCCAACGGCGTGCAGCTCGAGAAGGTGATCGAGCGCTATAACGGTGCGCAGTTCCGGCTCCAGCAGACGCTCAAGCGGATCCACGAGAACGACGTGCGGCTGTCGGCCGCGCGCAACAACCTCAAGCACGCGCGCCACGCTCTCAACGTCTCGATCATCAGCGCCTACAAGAACCCGCAGCCCGATCCTCTGCAGGCCGCGCTCGAGGCTCGCAACTTCGGTCAGGTGCTGGAGCAGTTCGCCTTGCTCGACCGCGCGAACACCTACAACGCGAGCATCCTCACGGACATCCGCGACTACCAGAGGCAGGTCGACCAGAGCCAGCGCACGCTCAACCGCGAGCGCAACACGCGGCGCGACAACGTCGCAGAGCTGAAATCGCTGAAGTCGCAGATCGACGCCTCGATCGCCGCCGAGAAGCAGCGCTACAGCGGCCTCCGCCTGAAGGTGCGCCGCCTGATCGACGAGCGCCGCGCGGCCGAGAAGGCGGCGTCGATGAGAGTCGCCGAGGCGACGCGGCGACTGCAGGCGGCGTCCAACGACCCGGCTCCGGTGGCCACCGTGGTGGGCGCCCCCGTCGCAGCCGACCCGGGCGCCATTGGCGGCGCCACGTCGACGGCGCCGCCGCCCTCGACGCTGGGCGAGGCCGCCGTGAGCGAGGCGCTCAAGGAGCTCGGCACGCCGTATGTCTGGGGCGGGGCCGCACCCGGCGGCTTCGACTGCTCGGGCCTCGTCTCCTGGGCGTACGCCCAGGCGGGTCTCGGCGGGCTCCCGCACTTCACGGGCGCGCTCTGGGCCTCCGGCACCCATATCTCCGCCGGCGAGCTGGCGCCGGGCGACCTCGTGTTCTACAACGGCCTCAACCACGTCGGCATGTACATCGGCGGCGGCAACTTCGTCGAGGCGCCGCACACGGGCGACGTCGTCAAGATCTCGAGCATGGCCAGCCGCAGCGGCTTCGTCGGCGCCGTGCGCGTCACGGGCTAAGAAGCTCTCACAGAATCAGCGTGTGTGGTCGAGACCTCCGAGCGCCAGGCTGATTCTGTGAGAGCTTCTAATCTCCGCAGCCGCCGAGCGCGGCTCGGATAGCCGCGTCATCGGCGACCGGCGCGAGCGGCCGGCGCGTGGCCGTGCCGATGCCGAAGCGCAGCGCCGCCGCGGCACGCAGACCAGTCGGGGCCGCGCCCGCGGCGCGGACCGCGGCGATCAGCGGGACGAGCGGGCCGAACAGCTCCGCTGCGCGCCGTCCCTCGCCGGCCGCGGCCGCCTCGTACACGGCCACGCAGCGCTCGGGGACGGCGTTCGCGATCGCCAGGATGCCCCCGTGCCCACCGGCGAGCACGGCCGGGATGAGCAGTGGCGGCGTCCCGCAGAAGGCTGCGAACGGCGGCGGGCAGCCGTTCAGGATCTGCAGGAAGCGCCCGACCTCGTCGGCCGACTCCTTGACGCCGCCCACGATGCCTTCGGCGGCCAGCTCGCGCAGCAGCTCGAGCGGCCACTGCGAGCCCGCCATGGCGGGCATCGTGTATGCGATCAGCGAGAGCCCGCCCGCCGCACCGTGCACGGCGCGCGCGAAGGCCGCGAGCTCGCCGGGTCCGACGCGGTTGTAATACGGCGTGATCAGCATCACGCCCGCCGCGCCTGCGCCCACCGCGTGCCCCGCCAGCGCCATGGCGTCGCGCTGTGCGGGCGCGCCGACCTGGGCCAGCACCGGCGTGCCCGGGCAGGCCGCGATCACGGCTTCGAGCAGCACCTGACGCTCGACCGGGGTGTGCAGGTGGAACTCGCCCGTCGAGCCGGAGACCACGAGGCCGTGCAGTCCGGCATCGACCAGGCGGCGCGCGAGCGTCGCGGTGGCGGCGACGTCGATCTCCTCGCCGGCGTCGTAGAGCGTGAGCAACGGGGCGTAGACCCCAGGTGGCGGCATCGGCATGGCGGCCAGGATACCGTTGACATGTGACCGCCTCCGCCGTCGCCGCGCCGGGACTGCGCCGGTCGCTGCGCCCTCTGGGGCTGCTCACGGGCGGCCACATGGTCACCGACCTCGCGCAGGGCAGCGTGCCCGCGCTGCTGCCGTTCCTGCGCAACGAGTTGCACCTCTCGTACACGCGCACGGCGGCGATCATGCTGGCCGCCACGATCGCCTCCTCGGTGGTGCAGCCGATCTTCGGCCACCTCTTCGACACCCGCCGCGGCGAGTGGCTGCTGGTCGCGGGACCGGCCGTCGCGGGCCTCGGGATCGGGGCGCTGGCATTCGCTCACACGTTCGCGGTCGCGCTCGCTTGCGTCCTGGTCGGGAGCCTCGGTGTCGCGGCTTTCCACCCCGAGGCCAGCAAGTTCGCCGCCTGGCTCTCGGGAGACCGGCGCTCGACCGCCATGTCCGTGTTCTCGGTCGGCGGCAATCTCGGCGTGGCCGCCGGGCCCCTGCTGGCGGGGCTGATCGCGTCGCAATTCGGGCTCGGCGGCGTGTGGCTGCTGGCCATTCCCGGTCTTGCGATCGGCGCCGCGCAACTCGCCGGGCTCGCGGCGCTGGGTGGCGCGACGGCGCACGCGCGGGTGGAGACTGCGCGCGCCGGCCGAGACCGCTGGGGGGCGACGGGCCTGTTGCTCGTCGCGCTCGCGGTGCGCGGGTATGTCCATTTCGGTCTGCTCACGTTCATCCCGCTGCTCGAGCACGACGCGCGCCACAACAGCCGCGCCTACGGCTCGCGCGTGCTCGCGCTGATGCTCTTCGCCGGCGCGCTGGGGACCCTCGCGGCGGGTCCCCTGGCTGACCGCTACGGCCGGCTGCGCGTGCTCACGCTTACGTTCCTCGCGGGCTGCCCCGGCGTCGCGCTGTACCTCGCGAACTCGGGCTGGCTCGGCCTCGCCGGCATTGCATTCGCGGGCGCCGGCGTGATCTCGACGTTCGGCATCACGATCGTCGTCTCGCAGGAGTACCTGCCGAGCAGGCTCTCGACCGCGGCCGGCTTGTCCATCGGCCTCTCGATCGGCCTCGGCGGCGTAGCCTCGTTCGCGATCGGCAGCCTGGCCGACTCGATCGGGCTCGTCGACGCGCTCTGGACGATCCCCCCGGCGGCGCTGCTCGGCGCCGCGCTGTGCGCCCTGCTACCGGCGCCCGACGCGCCGCAGTCCACGGCGTGAGAGCGCATTTCTAGATGAGCGTGTGTGGCTGGGGTGGTTGGAGCGAGCAGGGGCGTCGGCCGGCTCGTAGATCCGGTTGGAACCCTTTCAAGACCATATGGATGGCTGGCCGGCGTGGTCTGGTCGGCGCCTCGCGCATAGCATCGCGCGGGCTT
>JALYLC010000681.1 GCA_030774435.1 Actinomycetota bacterium | reverse complement strand
CGAGGCATGAAGCGCCCGTTGATACTGCTCGTCGACGACGAGCCGGTCGTGCTGCGCGCCCTGCGCGTCGCGCTCGAAGCCCAGGACTACGCGGTCGCGGCCGTCCTCAGCGGCGAGGACGCGCTCGCGCGCATCACGAACGGCGCCTTCGATCTCGTGCTCCTCGACCTCGGCCTGCCCGGCGTCGACGGCTTCGAGGTGATCCGGCGCGTGCGCGTGCTCTACCCGGCGCTTCCGATCATCGTGCTCTCCGCGCAGGGCGAGGATGCCGTGAAGGTCGAAGCGCTCGACCTCGGCGCTGACGACTACGTGTCCAAGCCGTTCTCTGTCAGGGAGTTGCTCGCGCGGGTGCGGGTGGCTCTGCGCCACGCCGGGCCTCCGGACGCGCGGGCGGAATCGACCCAGATCGAGCGCGGCGCGGTCTCGCTCGACCTCGCCGAGCACACCGCGCGCGTGCGTGGCGAGCCCGTGCAGCTCACCCGCACGCAGTTCGCGCTGCTCGCCTGCTTCGCACGGCACCCCGGGCGACTCCTGACCCACCGCGCAATCGTGACGGAGGTGTGGGGCGACCCGGATGCGGCCGCCGCCGACAACCTGCGCGTGCAGATCTCGCAGCTGCGGCGGCGCATCGAGGAGGATCCCCGCCACCCGGCGCTGATCGTCACCGAGCCGGGCCTCGGCTACCGCTTCCTCGACGGCCGCGCGGAGGCCTGAACGCACAAGAGGCCCGGACCCACTCGGGCAGGAGTGGGCCCGGGCCGTTCGCTTGCGCCGGGTGAACCAGCAGCGCAGATGTCAGGCGCCCAGCAGGTTGTGCACGATCAGGTCGATCAGCTTGATGCCCACGAACGGCAGGATCACGCCGCCGGCACCGTAGATCACGAGGTTGCGGCGCAGCAGTGCCGTCGCGCCGATCGCGCGGTACTTCACGCCGCGCAACGCGAGCGGCACGAGCGCCGGGATGATCAGCGCGTTGAAGATGATCGCGCTCGTGATCGCGCTCTTCGGCGTGCCGAGGCTCATGATGTTGAGGGAGTCGAGCGGCCCGCGCTGGCCATTGACGCCGTAGGTGAAGGCAAACATCGCCGGCAGGATCGCGAAGTACTTGGCGACGTCGTTGGCGATCGAGAACGTCGTCAGCGCCCCGCGGGTGATCAGGAGCTGCTTGCCCACCTCGACGATCTCGATCAGCTTGGTCGGATTGGAGTCGAGGTCGACCATGTTGCCGGCCTCCTTGGCGGCCGACGTGCCCGTGTTCATGGCCACGCCGACGTCGGCCTGCGCAAGCGCGGGAGCGTCGTTCGTGCCGTCGCCGGTCATCGCGACCATGCGACCCTGGGCCTGCTCCTCGCGGATCAGCGCCATCTTGGCCTCGGGCGTAGCCTCGGCCAGGAAGTCGTCGACGCCCGACTCGCCCGCGATCACGCTTGCCGTGACGCGATTGTCGCCGGTGATCATGACCGTGCGGATGCCCATGCGACGCAACTCGTCGAAGCGCTCGCGCATGCCGCCCTTGACGACGTCCTTGAGGTGGATCACCCCGAGGACGAAGTTGTCGCGCGCGACGACCAGAGGTGTGCCGCCGAGACGCGCGATCTTGTCGACCTCCGCGTCCAGCTGGGACGCATCGCCGGAGCCGCCGTTCTCCGCGACGAAGCGCTTGACGGCGTCGGCGGCGCCCTTGCGCCAGCGCTTGCCGTCCATGTCGACGCCCGACATGCGCGTGGTGGCCGAGAACGCCACGAACGTCGCCTCGTGGCTCGCCAGCTCGCGCTCGCGCAGGCCGTACCTCTCCTTGGCGAGCACGACGATCGAGCGGCCCTCGGGCGTCTCGTCCGCGAGTGACGAGAGCTGTGCGGCCTCAGCGAGCTCCTGCTCCGTGACGCCGTCCATGGGGACGAACTCGGTGGCCTGCCGGTTGCCGAGCGTGATCGTGCCGGTCTTGTCGAGCAGCAGGACGTCGACGTCGCCCGAGGCTTCCACGGCGCGGCCGGACATGGCGAGCACGTTGCGCTGCACGAGGCGATCCATGCCTGCGATGCCGATGGCCGAGAGCAGAGCGCCGATCGTGGTCGGGATGAGCGAGACCAGGAGGGCGATCAGGACCGTCTGCGTGGTCGGCGTGTGGGCGTAGATCGCGAACGGGCGGAGCGTCACGACGGCGGCCACGAAGGTGATCGTGAGGCCGGCGAGCAGGATGTTGAGGGCGATCTCGTTCGGTGTCTTGCGCCGCTCCGCTCCCTCGACGAGGGCGATCATGCGGTCGAGGAAGGACTGCCCCGGCTCCTGAGTGACCCGGATCACGAGCTGATCGGAGAGCAGGCGGGTACCGCCCGTGACGGCCGAGCGATCGCCACCGGCCTCGCGGATGACGGGCGCCGACTCACCGGTGATGGCGGACTCGTCCACCGAGCCCACGCCCTCGATGACGTCGCCGTCCGCGGCGATCACCTGGCCCGCGATCGTCACGATCACATCGCCCATCTGCAGATCGGGCGCGGCGACCTCCTCGAGGCTGCCATCCGCACGCCGGCGTTGCGCGAGAGTCGTGGTGCGCGTGGCGCGCAGGGCGCTGGCCTGTGCCTTGCCGCGGCTCTCGGCGATCGCCTCGGCGAAATTGGCAAAGAGCACGGTCAGCCACAGCCAGACGGCGATCGTGCCGACGAACCAGAGACCGTTCGTATCGCCTTGCAAGACCTGCTTCACGAAGATGCCGGTCGTGATGACGCTCCCGACCTCGACGATGAACATCACCGGGTTGCGGATCTGCAGCCGGGGATCGAGCTTCGGGAACGACGCGCGGATCGCCGACATGACGATGTCGCGCGAGAAGATGGAAGCGGACGTGCGGGCCACGCCTAATGCTCCTTGTCGAGTGCGAGGTTGAGGGTGAGCACGTTCACGCCGGGCTCACCGAGGAAGCTGAAGCTGCGCCCGTCCGTGTTGGACTTGACGAGTTGCATGACGCGCGCCAGCGGCAGGTGCCGCACGGCGGCGACCCGGCGCGCCTGAAGCTGCGCGTTGGCCGGGGAGATATCGGGATCGAGACCCGAGCCGGACGTCGTCACCGCGTCGACCGGCACTCCACTGGCCGTGAGGCCGGGGTTGTATGGGCTCTCCGTCTTGAGGACGGTTGCGAGCTCCTTCTTCACCTGATCGGTGAGTGCCGAGCTCGTCGGGCCGAGGTTGGCGAACGTCGAGTACTCGGGGTTGTAGGCCGGGCTCGTCGCCGAGGGGCGCGGGTGGAAGTACTGCGGCTTTGCGAAGGCCTGGCCGTCGAGCTCCGAGCCGACGACGACGCCGTTGCGCTTGATCAGGCTGCCATTGGCCTCGTGTGAGAACGCGACCTTGGCGATGCCTGTGACGACGAGCGGGTAGATGCCGCCGAAGACGATTGTCGTGATGACCACGACGATCAGGGAGCGAACTGTTGTGCGGATCACTTGAGTGCCTCCACGATCGGCCCGAGCGTGAGCGCCGGGAAGACCATCAATCCGGCGGTCAGGACGATGACGGCGATGAGTAGAACGGTGAACGTCGCGCCGTCGGTCCTGAACGTGCCGGCAGAGGCCGGGACGGTCTTCTTGGCCGCCAGCGAGCCGCCGACAGCGAGCGCTGCCAGGAGCGGCGCGAAGCGGCCAAGGAGTAGTCCGAGAGTGCCAAGCTGCTCGGAGAACGTCTTGCCTCCGTAGCCGGCGAAGGCGCTGCCGTTGTTGTTCGTCTGCGAGGTGTAGGCGTAGAGCGCTTCGCTGAATCCGTGCGCTCCGGTGTTGTAGAGCGACAAGAGGCCGCCGTGCGTGACGATGCTGATCGCGGTGAGCACCAGCGCCGTCGTGGGCACGAAGAGCGCTCCGATCGCTGCGTATTTGATCTCGCGCGCCTCGATCTTCTTGCCGAGGTACTCCGGCGTGCGGCCGACCATCAGTCCGGCCACGAAGACCGCGATGAGGACGTAGAAGAACATCCCGTAGAGACCCGAGCCGACGCCGCCCCAGATCACCTCGCCGAAGAAGATGTTCACGAGTGGCACGGCACCCCCGACCGGGGTGAAGGCGTCATGGCCGGCGATGACCGACCCGTTGGAAGCGTCGGTTGTGGTGACGGCCCAGAGAGCGCTGTTGGCGATGCCGAAGCGCACCTCCTTGTCCTGCATGTTGCCGCCGCTCTGTTGCGTCTGGCTGAGACTGACGCCGGACTGACGGAGCACCGCCGAGCCGTGTTGCTCGGCCGGGAGCGCAATGCCGATGCCCGCCACCATCAGTACGAACATGGCCGCGAAGATCGCAACGGCCTGGCGCATCGCGCGGACCATGCGGCCGAACATGAAGACCTGCGCGACCGGAATCAGCAGGATCGAGAGCATCTCGAGGAAGTTCGTGAACCCATTCGGATTCTCGAACGGGACGGCCGAGTTCGAGTCGAAGAAGCCGCCGCCGTTGGTGCCGAGCTGCTTGATCGCGATCTGGGAAGCGGCTGGGCCGCGCGTGATCGTCTGGTGCGCGCCCTCGAGCGTGGTTGCGGTCGCGTGACCGTCGAACGTCTGCACGACGCCCTGCGAGACGAGAATGATCGCCAGCACGAAGGCCAGCGGGAGGAGCACGTAGACGAGCGAGCGGTAGAGGTCGCGCCAGAAGTTGCCGATGCTGCTCGAGTTGCGACGGGCGAAGCCGCGGATGACGGCCGCGAGGACGGCCATGCCGACGGCCGCAGAGACGAAGTTCTGCACGGCCAGGCCGGCCATCTGCGAGAGGTACGACATCGTCGCCTCGCCGCCGTAGAACTGCCAGTTCGTGTTGGTGATGAAGCTCGCTGCGGTATTCAGCGCAAGCGGCGACGGGACGCCCTTCATCTTGTCGGGATTCAGGAAGAGATGCCCCTGGATGCGCAGGAGCGCGTACAGGCCGGCGAAGAAGACGACCGAGAAGATCATGACCGTCTTGGCGTAGGCGGTCCAGGCCTGCTCGGACCCTTCCTGGTCATGCACGCCGACGAGCCGCAGGAAGCGGCGCTCGATCGCACCGAGGAAGCGGCCGCCCGGCGCGCTCTCCGCCTCGTAGATCCGAGACATGTAGATGCCGAGCGGATAGCCGAGCGCCGTCAAGACGACGGCGTAGAAGACGATCTGGGCGATGCCCTGAGTGCTCATCTAGAAGCGCTCCCCGCGCAACAGCGCATAGACCAGGTAGATGAAGATGCCGATCGCGACGATCAGCCCGAAGATGTCGCCCGCCCCCATCAGACGCGCTCCAGTGCCAACAGCAGCACGAACGCGAAGGCGAAGCAGGCGAGCGCGATTGCAAGAGCTTCGATGTCAGCCATGTGTCCACGCTAGAGCGGTGCGCCCGAACGCGGACTGAAGGTTTGCCGGGCGAACCTGAAGATCGCCTGAAGGCCGGGCGCGATGCTCTCAGGCGGGCGCCGCGCCCGCCTCCGGGCGCGTCGGATCGACGAGTCGGTAGCCGGCGCCGGGCGCGGTGATGAGGTAGCGCGGCCGGGCCGGGTCGGGCTCGATTCGGCGGCGCAGCTGCGAGACGTGAACATGGAGGAGGTTCGACTCGGAGCCGTAGCCGGGGCCCCAGACCTCGCGTAGCAAGGCGCGATGCGTGACGAGTTTTCCCTGGTCGCGCGCCAGCACGCGCAAGATCTCGAACTGGTGAGG
>JALYLC010000680.1 GCA_030774435.1 Actinomycetota bacterium | reverse complement strand
GGGCGGCGAGAAGAAGCGCCTCGAGACGTTGCAGATGCACATGTTCGGACCCACGCTTGCGCTGCTGGACGAGACCGACTCCGGGCTGGATATCGACGCCCTCAAGATCGTCGCGCACGCCATTGAGGCGCTGCGCGGACCCGAGGTCGGCATCCTCCTCATCACGCACTACGAGCGCATCCTCAAGTTCGTCCAGCCGGACTTCGTGCACGTCCTCGTCGACGGACGCGTGGTGCGCACCGGCGGGCGCGAGCTCGCCGCCGAGCTCGAAGAAAAGGGCTACGACTTCCTGAGCGAAGATCCGTAGCAACCGGGTCGATGGAACCGCCAGCCGGGGAATAGGCATAGTTAAGTCCGTCGCTACGTTCCGCGCGCGTCGTCGAAAGCCACGGCAAACTCACACCGCGATCTAGAGAGCGAACCCAGTCATGCCTATTCGACCGGGGGGGACTCATGACTGCGTTGGCGCTACGTCTGTGATGCCAACGCTAGGGGGAAGCGATGCTGCTCCCTCCATCTGCTCGCATCCTCTTCCATAACCACGATGTGATCGACCTCGATGCGCCCGCCCCCGGCCAGCGCTCGTGCCTCAGCCAGCGCCTGTTCCGCGGCGAGCGGCCGCCGTCGAGCAGTCGCCTCGTGCACGACCGTGATATGCGGATGTGCGGTCGGCGCGATGCCGCGGCGCCGCAGTTTTGCGAGCAGCCCCTCCAGTCCGCCTTCCACGTCAGTTACGTCGAAGGCAACCCCGGCGCCTGGTTCCTTCCAAGCGAACGGTTCATCGAGGACCAGATGGAACTTTGGGACTGTCGAGACGACCGCGGCCACTGTCGCCTCGGCATCGCCGGAGAGCGAATACACGAGCGTGATGTGTGCCGGGGGGGGAATAGGCATAATTAGGCTCGCGTAACGATGTAGCATCGCGCGGTGCCGCGTCCGCTGCTTCCGGATCTGCCACGGTGTCCGAAGCACGCGAGCTCGAAGGTCACGCGGCGCGGGACGTACACCGCGCATCGCCGGCCGATGTACCGCTGTGAACCGCGACGGCCGGGCAAGGAGCACTCCTTCACGACGCCGGCGGTCGGTGTGCGCCGGGGCTTCCGCTACCCGACCAAGGAGATCGCGCACGCCCTCTGGCTGCTCGGCCGCGGGACCTCCTTCTGGCAGGCTGGTGCGGAGGCACGCGAGCGCACCGGCCGCGAAAAGAGCGAGGACACCAATCTCACGGTGCACTGGCTCGAGCGCTTCAGCGCGCCGATCTTCGAGGAGCTCCGGCCGCGGCCGACGCAGCTGCACACCGTACTGATCGATGCCGTGCCGTTCAACGTCGCCGCGCTCGACCGCGCCGGCTACCCCAAGCCCGGCGGCGAGATGCGTTTCACGGTGATGGGTGCGGCAAGCCAGGAGCGTGTCGGCGGGCCGCTGCAGGTCCTGCTGCTCCAGGCCGCGTGGCGCAAGGGTGCCCACGACTGGCGCAGCTTCCTCGCTCAGATCGAGGGCGACGCTGACCGCATCGTCTGCGACGGCGAGCAGGCGCTGCTGCAAAGCGCGAAGGCGCGCTGGCCTGGGGCGACCGTGGCGGTCTCGGTCTGGCACGTGCGCAAGCGCGCTGAGGACATCCTCATCAAGCACGAGCTCCACTCCCGCAAGCAGCCGTACTGGAGGGCGCTCCGCGAGTCGACGAAGACCGCCGCCGCGTGGCGCCGGTTCGTGACGCTGGCCCGCCCGCTGCGCATCCCTGAGCTCGAGCGCTGGATCATCGAGACCGAGGCGGTGCTGGGGCCGCAGCTGGCCCGGCATGAGCGCTTCACCAGCACCGGCGCGATCGAGTCCGTGCTGCGCGAGGTGAAGAAGCACCTCACCCTGCAGCGCGGCAGCTACAAGCGCGTGGAACGGCTGAGCCTACTGCTGAACCTGCACACGCTGAAGCGCAACCGTCGCGACAAAGAGTCAGAGTACGAGCGAATCATCGCCGGGGCCCTCTGAACACCGACGCATACGATGACTTCGTGAAAGGTGCAAAGAGGGCGCACTCCAGAAACCGAGACGACGGTCGATTCGACGCAGATGTCGGAGCACTCACACGACTTACGCATACCCGTGTCCTACTGCGAGTGAGCCGATGAGACCGTCCTCTCATCCGATTCTCTTCGGTTTGCTGTCCATGAGCCTCGTTGGCCTGCTGATGTCCTCGTGCTTGCCCCTCACTATGGGAACAGCGAGTCGCGATGTTTACCTCGTCAACGCCACCTCTGAAAGCATCGTCGTCTATGAACAGATCCGTGATCCGCAGTTCAGACGGGTGATTGCGTCGGGGGTGACCCAGCGGAGTAGTTGGTCGTACCCGCTAACGGCTGAGGATGCGAGACGTTCTCGGCTTGAGGTCGATGACATGGGCGGAAGTCGCATTTACTGCAAGGACTTCGGCTTCGCAGACCTTCAGTCGACTGGCTGGCGCATCACGATCACAAAGGGCGTGAACGACTGCGTCGCTAAGTAGAGACCTGGTCTTCTCAACGGTTTGCGACTGGCGCTGCGCCGACCTACCGGACCACGCTCGCGGTCGGCCCGAAGTTGGATCTAAGGGGGCGGGTCATGTTGAGTGGGCCGCACTACACGCGTCGCGCGATGAATATGGACAGCAAGCCGGGAACGGCAAAGATGAGTGTCACGACAAGCCAACTGACCACATCAAGCGCCAGCGCGAGGGGGCTGTCGTACCTTGGCGTCGAACGTCGAAGCAGGGTGACAACGTCGTTGACGAGCACACCGATCAGCCAGCCATAGCCGAACACAGCGAGCGTATGTGTACCGACGGCTGGTCTCGGCACGCGAAGTAACGATTGGCGAAGGAGTGCCAAGCCCGCGACCGCCATTGCCACAGCCAGGACGATCTGAAGGCCAGGAAGCTCGGGGCTTCGAGATGAGTCACCAAAAGCAACCAGCAGGTCGTACAAAGACTCGACGGCCAACGTCACGAGCACCGCACCGCAGATGAGTCGCATGACGCGCCTCGTCACGCCATTCGCTCGCGTTCGATTCAGGTTCGCGCTCATTAGCGTCGACCGTACCACCCGAGCCTGCCGAGACCTCTTCGCGCCATCTTCGCCGGGTGTCTGATCCGTAGCGCGAGCCTAATTATGCCTATTGCCAGATCAGTCCCTATAAAACGATTCGCTCTATGATGCGGCTGCGATGCCCAGGCCGGTCGACCTCACACTCCCGCGCTGCCCGCGGCATCCCGCCCGGAAGGTCACTCGCTCGGGCACCTATGGC
>JALYLC010000679.1 GCA_030774435.1 Actinomycetota bacterium | reverse complement strand
CTCCACGGCCGACACCTGCGCGAATGTCGCGTTCATCGATTCGATGGTCATTCGCTACCAGTAGGCCGCGCACCCTCAAGCCGCCGTCCGGTTAGGCTCCGCCCCGCGGCAACTGGGCGCGCACCATCCACTGGTGCTCCTCGAGCGCGCGCACGACCTCGATCAGCACGTCCTGCGAGGCTGCGTCGAGGTCCGCCATGCGATCCATGCGCGCGCGTGTCACCTCGCTGACCTCGGCGATGCGGTGCGCCAGCTCGTGCACGACGGCGTGATCCTCGATCGCGCCCGGCGAGAGCGGGCGGGCGAGGCTGCGGGCCGCGACCGCGCCTGCCTGCCCGTCGGGGAACGTCCCGATCGCGACCGCCCGCTCGGCGACCGCGTCGGCGAGCTCGTGCCAGGAGTCGACGAGCTCGTCGAGCTGCAGGTGCAGCGGCCGGAAGTTCGGCCCGACGACGCTCCAATGCAGCTGCTTGCCGGTCAGCGCGAGGTCGACGAGGTCGAGCAGCGTCGCCTGCAGCTCGCGGCCGGCTTCACCGCGCAGGTGCGGGTCGATGGTCGGCAGGTGGGACTGGGAGGTGGTAGCCATGACGTCTCCTGTGTTCGATCCGGAGCCTGCATCCTAGGTGCCCATTGGAGGCGGCTGCGTCCGTCAATCGACCGATCGGCTGCGTCGATCACAGGCCGGTCTCCGCGATCACCCGGCCGCTGCTCACCGCCGCGCCCAGGGCCGCGTAGTCGCGCTCGTTCTGGTCGGCGTAGGTCTCGGCGAAGGCGACCATGGCGCGGTCGAAGGCCTGCCCCGTGCCGAGGTACGAGGCGATTGCGATGCGATCGCCCGAGCGCGCGTGCGCCCGGGCGAGCGTCGCGCCGCACAACCGGCCATAGGCCGTCAGCTCCTGAGCGCTCATCAGGTCGATGTCGGCCGAGCCCTTCCAGTCGCGAAGCTGGCGCACGTAGAACTCGCGCGGGCGGCCGTCGGGGTTCTGCGTCGCGGTCAGCCAGCCGAGGAAGATGTCGCTGGTCGCCTGCATGAGCCGCTGTCCCTCGACGACCCTACGACCGGCGTGGGCGTACTCGCTCGCGCCGAGGAACGCCTCGTACACGGACGCCTGGGCCTCCTTGATCTGCAGGAACAGCGGATCGTCGCCGTCGCGGCCGAGCAGGAGCGCGATCCAGGCCTCCGTGCCGACGCTGCCCACGCCGACGACCTTGCGGGCGAAGTCGGCGATCTCGTAGGTGTCCAGGAGCACGCGCCGGTCGTCCGGCAGCGAGCCGCGATACTCGCTCAGGACGCTCCGCAGCAGGGCGAGCGCGTCCTCGCGCGGGCCGGTCGCGAGCTCGTCGAGCGAGACGATCAGCGGGGGCTTGGACACGATGCGCGGGGCTCCGTCGACGGTGCGCGTCATCTTGGAGAGGGCGTCCATGCTGTCGCGGGTGCGCGCCTTGGCCACGAGCTTGCCCGCTCGCTTGCGGGTGCTCGAGGCGACCTGGGCGGCGAGCGCGGGGCCGAGCGTGTCGATGTCGACGGCCGTGTACCAGACGTCGAGTGTGCGAGCGCGCGCGAACCGCGCCATCAGCGTGCGGTACTCGGCCACGGTGGCCAGCACGCTGCGCTCGCACTCGCGCGCCGAGTGCCCGCGCTCGCGCGCGGCGACGACCATGCTCGTCGCGAGCCGCTTGACGTCCCACTCCCACGGTCCCGGGAGCGTCTCGTCGAAGTCGTTGACGTCGAAGATGAGACGCCGCTCGGGCGAGCCGAAGAGGCCGAAGTTCGAGACGTGGGCATCGCCGCAGCACTGCACGATGAAGCCGGAGCGCGGGGTCGCGGCCAGATCGGAGGCCATGATCGCCGCGGCTCCCCGGTAGAACGCGAACGGCGAGTTGAGCATGCGGCCGTAGCGGATCGGCACGAGCTCGGGAACGCGCGACGCGGCCTGCGCCTCGAGGATCCCGGTCGGGTCGGGTCGCAGCTCTGCGGGCCGGTAGGAGCCATGGCTGGAGCGCGGCACGGCGGCGCGTGCGGCCCGACCGCGCTCGGCGCGCTCGGCGGGGCTCGGCCGCGCCGTCATCCCTCTCCCGTTCGGAACGGGTGTTTCGATGCGGGCAGGACGGGTAGCGGTCGGGTCCAGATCACGACAGGCTGGAGCGAGAGGAGGAGCTCGACATGGGGAAGAGCGTTCAGGATGTCATGACGCGCGACCCGCGCACCGCAACCCCGTCGCTGTCGCTGACGGACGCGGCGCAGATCATGAAGGCCGAGGACGCAGGTGCGCTCCCGGTGGTCGAGGACGGCCGGCTGGTCGGAATCGTGACGGACCGGGACATCGTCGTGCGCGCCGTCGCCGAGGGCGTCGATCCCAGGTCGCTGACCGTCGGCGACATCGCGTCGCGGCCGGTCATCGCCCTGACGCCGAGTCAGGATCTCGACGACGCGCTCGCGATCATGGCGCAGCACCAGGTGCGCAGGCTGCCGGTGGTCGAATGGGACGACGTGGTGGTCGGTATCCTCGCGCAGGCCGATGTCGCCCTCAACGTCAAGGAAAAGCGCTCGGGCGAGACGCTCGAGGAGATCTCGCGGCCTGCGGGCGCCACGGCCTGGCAGTAAGAGCGCATTTCTCACAGAGAGCGTGCCCGAGCACACCTGCCGGGGTCTGGCTCCGCCAGGCGGGGCCTGACCCCAGGTGGCGGAGCCTGACCCCAGGGTGGCGATTGGCGTGGTTAGGCCGTTTGCGGCGTCTCGGGTGTTCTGGGCGCTCCGTTCGCTCGTGGCTCGTCGTGGCTCGCCGTCGGCTCGTTTCCCGCATGCCTAAACGGTTCTGGTCCTTTCGGACGGGTCGGTGCCAGGCCCCGCCAGGTGGGGTCAGACCCCGTCAGGCGGGGTCAGACCCCAGGTGGCGGCGCTTGCTAGCCGCTTACCCCGCGGGCCTGCAGGGGCGCGCATCGGGAGCCGCACGCGGCCTGACCCGTCTAGACTCTCGCGACCGGGCGACGGCGAGGTCGTCCTTCCGCGAGCGACGGGGCTCAGAAGACAGCCAACCATGCCCACGTCTTCCAACACCCCGGTTCTCCCCCTCGAAGGCCAGTACGAGCCCGGGGGATTCTTCGACGAGATGTTCGAGGCGCCGGGGCTGCCACGGTCCCATTATCGCGAGCTCGCCGAGCAGCTCGCCGCGTTGAGCGTCGACGAGTTCGAGCAGCGCCGGCACGCGGTCGACGTCTCGTTCCTGAATCAGGGCATCGGCTTCACGGTCTACGGCGAGGAGGAGGGGCTCGAGCGGATCTTCCCGTTCGACCTGATACCGCGCGTGATCCCGCAGGGCGAGTGGGCGCATATCGAGCGCGGGCTGATCCAGCGCGTGGGCGCGCTCAACATGTTCCTCGAAGACGTCTACCACGGGCAGCGGATCCTGCGCGACGGGCGCATTCCGGCCGAGCTCGTGTTCGGAGCGACCCACTTCCGCCGCGAGATGATCGGAGTCGACCCGCCGAACGGCGTCTACGCGCACGTCGCCGGCGTCGACATCGTGCGCGATGGCAAGGGCGAGTACCTCGTGCTCGAGGACAACCTGCGCTCGCCCTCCGGCGCCAGCTACATGCTCGAGAACCGCGCCGCGATGAAACGCGAGTTCGCGCCGCTGTTCGCGCGTTACGGCGTGCTCGGCATCGACCAGTACCCGCAAGAGCTGCTCGCCGCCCTGCGCCAGGTGGCTCCCGCCGCCGCAGCCGTGCCGACGGTCGTGCTGCTGACGCCCGGTGTACACAACTCGGCTTACTTCGAGCACTCCTTCCTGGCGCGACACATGGGCATCGAGCTCGTCGAGGGCGGCGACCTCCTGTGCCATGACGACGTCGTCTACATGCGCACCACGCAGGGCCTGCAGCGCGTCGACGTCATCTACCGCCGTGTGGACGACGAGTTCCTCGACCCGCTGATCTTCCGCAAGGACTCGATGCTCGGCGCGCCAGGGCTGCTGAACGCCTACCGCGCGGGCAACGTGACGCTCGCAAATGCGCCGGGCACGGGCGTCGCGGACGACAAGGCGGTCTACCGCTACGTCCCCGACATGATCCGCTACTACCTCTCCGAGGAGCCGATCCTCGCCAACGTCCCGACCTACCTCGGCGCGCACGAGGCCGACCGGCGCTACATGCTCGATCACCTCGACGAGCTGGTCGTCAAGACGGTCAACGGCAGCGGCGGCTACGGGATGCTGATCGGCCCGGTCTCGAGCGAGTCCGAGCGCGAGCTGTTCCGGCGCCAGATCGAGGCCGAGCCGCGCGAGTTCATCGCTCAGCCGACGATCGCTCTCAGCCGGATGCCGATCTTCCTCGAGGAGCTGCGGCCGGCGCACGTCGACCTGCGGCCCTTCGTGCTCTCGAGCCGCATCACGAGCGTCGTGCCCGGCGGGCTCACGCGCGCCGCGTTGCGCGAGGGCTCGCTCGTCGTCAACTCCTCGCAGGGCGGCGGAAGCAAAGACACCTGGGTGCTGCGCACCTGATGCTGAGCCGGGTCGCAGAGTCGCTCTACTGGACGGGCCGCTGCATCGAGCGGGCCGAGGACACGAGCCGCCTGCTGCACGTGAACTTTCACGGCTTGCTCGACGCCGAGCAGGCCGACAGCGGGCGCGCGTGGCGCGAGCTCGTGCTGCTGAGCGGCCTCGACGACGTCTACCGCGAGCACTTCGACGAGTACACGGCGCAGACGGTCACCGAGTTCATGCTCTGGCATCCCGCCAACCCGGATGCCGTCACTGCCTGCGTCGCACGCGCTCGCGAGAACGCGCGCGGCGTGCGCGAGCAGCTCTCGATCGAGATGTGGGAGCACCTCAACCGCCTGCACCTGCTCGTCTCCCGCACCCGGCCGACGGCCGTGCTGGCCTCGCCGCACGAGTTCTTCGTGCGTATTCGCGAGGGCTCGCACGCCTTCCAGGGCGTGATGAAGGCCACCCTGCCGCGCGGCGAGGCCTACGAGTTCCTCGAGCTCGGGACGCACCTCGAGCGCGCCGACTCGACGGCGCGGTTGCTGGCGGTCAAGGTGCCGGGCCTGACCGAGGCGGAGCCCGCGTCGGTCACGCACGAGCGACTCGCCCGCCTGCTCAAGTCGTGCGGCGCCTTCGAGGCCTTCCGCAAGCAGGAGAGCGACGAGTTGCGGCCGGCGCAGGTGGTGGCCTATCTGCTGCTCGAGCGGCGCCTGCCCCGCGCGGTCTGCTTCAGCCTCGAGCTCGCGCTGGCGGCGATCCGGGCCATCTCGGGCCCGGCGATGCGGCCCGAGATGGCGATCGGGCGCGTCTTCAGTGAGCTCGCGTTCACCGAGCTGGTGACGCTCGACGCATCCACGGAGCTGCTACTCGGGCGCGTGATACGCGGCCTCGGCGACGCCGCCGACGAGATCGCCGCCGGCTACTTCACCACCCGCGTGATCCCACCCGGTCCCTACGCCCAGCAGATGCAGCAGCAATGATCCTGCGCGTCGAGCACACGACGGAGTTCCGCTACGACGGACCGATCGCCGAGGCCTACACCGAGTTGCGCCTGCGCCCGCTCGAGGGCGGCGGGCAGCACTGCTCCTCGTTCCGGCTGATCACCCAGCCACCCGGCCTGCGCGTGCGCGACTACCGCGACTACTTCGGCAACGGCGTGCACCACTTCGACGTGCTCGAGTCGCACGAGCGGCTCGCGGTCACTGCGGTCAGCGAGGTCATGACGCCGAAGTCGTTCATGGGCGCCCGCCAGGCGCCGACGCCGCTCGAGTTCCACGACTATCTCGGCCCGACGGACTTCGCGCCGTTCTCCGAGAGCGTCTCGGACTTCGCGACGCAGCACACCGGCGGGGCCGCCGGCACCGGACGGGCGCGAGCGCTGATGGGCGCGATCCACGCCGAGCTCATCTACGACCCGGGTGCCACCGACGTCCAGACCCGCGCCGACGAGGTGCTCGTGCTCGGCCGCGGGGTCTGCCAGGACTTCACGCACGTTCTGCTCGCCGCCTGCCGCTGCATCGGCATCCCGGCGCGCTACGTCAGCGGCTACCTCTACGACCCGAAGCTCGTGGGCGACAATGCCGCCTCGCACGCGTGGGTCGACGTGTGGGACGAGGAGCGCGGCTGGCTGGCGCTCGACCCCACGCACGATCGCGACCAGACCGAGAGCTACGTTCGCGTCGCGGTCGGCCGGGACTACGCCGACGTGCCGCCGACGCGTGGCGTGTACAAGGGCAACGCCGCCGAGACGCTGGCCGTGCGCGTCGGCCTGCAGGCGCTCTGACCTGTCAGGTGACGTGCACGGGCGTGCCGGCGGGCAGCTCGAGCGCGACCATGCGCATCAGCGAGTCGCTCGCCACGCGGACGCAGCCGTGACTGACCGAGCCGCTCCCGCCGCCGCCGGCATGCCAGCCGTGGATCGCGACGACCGCCTGCTGACCGCCGAAGATCGGGACCTCGGGGCTGCTGGTCGTGAGGCTCACGGTCCAGTCGCCCAGCACGGCCTCGGTCGAGCGCCAGTGATCGTAGGTCGCGTTCAGGCCGCGGGGCGTGGGGGTCGAAGCCGTGCCCGTGCCGACGTGCGCGCTGCGCACGACCCGGCCGTTGTGCAGGATCTTGAGCGTTCCCTGCTCACGCGACACCTCGACGCGCCAGCGGTTGACGCTGAGCTTGGCGAACTTGCCATTGAGCCAGCCGCTCGGCATACCGTGCGAGAACCAGGCCGGCAGACGCACCTTGACCCAGCGCTGGCCGTTGACGTCGCGCGCCCCGAGCACCAGCAGCCGCTGCGCCTTCGAGCGGTAGAACGACGAGGGCTGCAGCTCGAAGACGGCCTTGCCGCCCGGCGTCCTTGCGATCGGGGCCCAGTCGGTCAGGACTGCGTCGAAGCTCTTCTGGTCGCTCGGCGAGTACGGCACGGCGCGTTTGGCCGATGCCATGGCGGGCAATGCGAGCAGGACGAGGAGGCAGGTGAGCATCGCGCGCTGGAGGGTGCGAGCCATGCTCTAACCATCGGGCCTCATGCGGGTGGGCTGGACCTCCGGAGATACCATTTCTGCCGAAGTCTCACCAAAGCCCCGACGGGCCGAATATGCAAGAAGTTGCGGCTTTCGCGCCGCGGTACCTGACGATATGTCCGGCCTAGTAGCTTGTGCCCGGCGATGCAGGCGTGGCCGGACATGCGCGAAACGGTATGGCCAGGTCGATTGGGCGCAGACGGCGTGCTACCGACCGGTTCTCTGTCCTCGCGCTCGTCACGGGGCTCGGCGACCGCAGGAGTTATGTCAAGCTGGGACGGCGACAGCTGGCTCGCCGAGCACCTTCCCGGATCGCACTACGGGGAGCCCTCGGGCGATGCCTGCGATCACTACCACCGGTACGAGGCCGACATCGGGCTGATCGCGGGGCTGGGCCTCGGGGCCGCCCGCGCGAACGGCCTGAGCTAACGGGCTCGGGTTTCCGCTGTTTTCCGAACGGAGAGGCGGCCGCGGTGGTAGGTTGCCGACCGGGGATGCCGTCGAGGAACGCACTGCATGAGCATTGGCGAGCATGAGATGCGCCATGACCTGCTCGTCTACGACTCGGACGATGGCTTCGCCAGCTATGTCGCGCTCTTCGTCGAGGAGGGCATAGAGGCAGGGCAACCGGTCGTGGTGGTGACGGACGGCCGGCGTCGGGCGGTGCTCACGGACACGCTCTCCGGCTCCGACGCTGCGGCCGTGACCTTCCTCGACCGCGATCAGATCTACACGCGCCCCGAGGCCGCGCTCGCCGCCTACGACGCCACGCTGCAGGCCCTGCTGGGCGAGGGTGCGGAAGCGATCCGCGTTTACGGCGAGCTGCCCTTCTGCCGGGAGCCCGAGCAGAAGGTCGTATGGCAGCGTTACGAGGCCATCTTCAATCACGTCTTCGCCGGGCAACCGGTGTGGGTCACGTGCGGATACGACGCCCGCCTGCTTCCGCCGCACGTCGTCGACGACGCCTGGCGCACCCATCGTGAAGTGCATGCCCACGGCTGGCGCGAGAACCCGCATTACGAGTCGGCAGGAGAGGTGGTGCGCTCGCTCGCACCCACTGCCGACGCGCTGACCGGCCTGCGCTCACTGCCGCTCATCGAGGACGAGGGGACATTCCGCAGGCTGCTCGAGCGCGAGCTCGCCCGTGATGGGGTGTCCGCCGACGCGGCGACCCGGATGCTCACGGCGTCCCTCGCCGTGCTCGTCAATGCGCAGCGTCACGGCGGCGGGTTGCGAGGCCTGCGGGCGGGGCGAACGGAAGATCTGTTCGTGTGCGAGATCACCGACGGCGGCCGCGGGCTCGACGACCCGTTCGCTGGCTACACCCCGCCGCACACCCCGGCAGACCCGGCTGGCCTGTGGACCGCGCGGCAGCTGACGACGCGACTCGATCTCCTGTCGTCGGACAGCGGCCTCACCGTCCGGCTCTGGGTCTGAACCGGCAATCGGCCTACGACCCGCTTGCGCGGCCCGCGGTTCACTTCACGAAGCGCTGCACGAACGCGAGCGCGGCATCGGCCACGTCGCGCCAGCCGCTGTCGATCACGAGCGCGTGCCCGCGGCCGGGGAAGGAGACGAACTCGGTGACGCCCTCGTTCTTCTGCTGCCGCTTGAACGACGCCTTGGCAATCGCGGGCGGCACGGTGTGGTCCTTCGTTCCGGACGTGATCAGCAGCGGCCCGCGCTTGGGGTTCTTGGTGTCGACCTTGGCCTCGGTCCAGGGATTGAGGTTGGCCGTGGCCGCCTGGAACAGCGGTGCGCCCGAGGTCGGCACCGAGAAGTTCTCGTACAGCTCCTTGGCCTCGTCCTCGCTCACGGCGTTCGCGAAGCCGTAGCGGAACTGGTCATAGGTGAGCGGGACCGCGCGGTTCCAGTTGAGCGGGTTGTGGAGCACGGCGTTGGCGACGCGCAGCGCCGAGATCGGCAGCGGCAGCACGCCGCGGAATGGCGCGGGGTCGATCGCGACCGACGCCGCCGAGAGGCCGCGGCCGGCGACGATCTGCGTGAGCAGGCCGCCGAAGGAGTGCCCCATCACGGCGGGTTTCTTGTCGAGCTGTCCGATCACCTCGGAGAAGTGATCTGCGACCTGCCCGACGGTCTTGCCCGCGAACACCTCGGGATGAGCCTTCGCCTCTTCTACGGTCTCGGGGTCGTCCGGCCAGCCCGGCGTCAGCGCCGTGTAGCCCGCGTCCTCGAAGAGCCGGGCCCAGCGATCCCAGCTGCTCGGCAGAAGCCAGAGGCCGTGGATGAACACGACCGGCGTCTTGCCCGACGCGTTGGCGTTCTCGATCTGATCGGCTTCGGTGGGGGATGTGGTGCTCGACATCGTCGTCTCCTGGTGGCGGACCGTGGGTCGTCAGGAAATGTTGCGCATCTCGCGCGAATGCGTTGTGCCTGCCGTCCGATGAGATTCGGGACACCGTACCGTCCTCGCTGCAAGCGACCGGAGGAGCTCGACCATGCCAAAGCTGAAGCTCGATGTCTCGATCTCGCTCGACGGCTACATCGCCGCGCCCGACGCGTCCCTCGAGGACCCGCTCGGAGTTGGCGGCATGCGCCTGCACGAATGGGCCTTCGGGCTCAAGCGCTTCCGCGAGCAGCACGGGATGGAGGGTGGCGACGGCGAGCATCCCGACAACGAGATCGTCGTCGAGATCACCAAGAGCATCGGCGCCGCCGTGATGGGCCGCAAGATGTTCAGCGGCGGCGAGGGCCCGTGGGCCGGCGATCCGAACGCCCAGGCCTGGTGGGGGGACGACCCGCCGTTTCACGTGCCCGTCTTCGTGCTCACCCATCACGAGCGCGAGCCGCTCGTCAAGCAGGGCGGCACGACGTTCCATTTCGTCACCGACGGCATCGGATCGGCGCTCGAGCAGGCCCGCGCGGCCGCGGGCGGTCAGGACATCTCGCTGGCGGGCGGCGCCGCCGTGGCTCAGCAGTACCTGGCTGCCGGCCTACTCGACGAGCTGCAGTTGCACGTCGTGCCTGTCGTGCTCGGCGGCGGCGTGCGGCTCTTCGACGGCTCCGTGCCGGCACCGCTCGAGCTGGAAGCGGAGAGGGTGGTGGCCTCGCCGGCCGTCACCCATCTCCGCTTCCGTGTCGCCCGTTAGGCGGCTTCGGCCAGTTCCACGTCCGACGCGGCGACCGAGCGCACGCGCGAGCGCAGCCCGGTGCCGATCGCGGCGATGCCGAGCACGCCCACGATCACCGGCACGAAGAGCG
The DNA here is from genome assembly GCA_030774435.1 of Actinomycetota bacterium. Lineage (GTDB taxonomy): Bacteria > Actinomycetota > Thermoleophilia > Gaiellales > JALYLC01 > JALYLC01. The sequence goes on along the minus strand of JALYLC010000679.1, from coordinate 8,430 downwards.
CCGGGTGGAATCCGTCGAGCACGGCCTGCGGCGAGCCGCTGGCACCCGTGTTCGCGTTGATCACGGCCGTCGTGACGGCGAGCGCGAGCGCGCCGCCGAACTGGAAGGACGTGTTGAGCAGTCCGCCCGCGAGGCCCTGCTCCTCGGGCGCCACACCGCTGGTTGCGGCGATGTTGAGCGGCCCGAACGCGAGCGCGAAGCCCAGGCCCGCCAGCAGGAAGGTCGGCAGCAGCGAGGCGAGGTAGCCCGACTGCAGCCCGATCGGCAGGAACAGCAGATAGCCGGCGACGATCGAGATCATGCCCGCGAAGATCAGCCGCGTGACCCCGAAGCGCATCACCAGCGGTGCGATGCGGGTCGAGAACAGCGCCACCAGCAGGCCTGCCGGGAAGATCGCGAGGCCGGTGTCGAGCGCCGACCAGCCGCGCAGCTGCTGCATGTAGAGCGTGGCGATGAACTGGAATCCGATCCAGCTGCCGAACAGCGCCATGGCGGCCAGGTTGGCTCGCACGAGCGCGGCCGAGCGCAGGATCCCGAGCCGCACGAGCGGCGTCGGCGTGCGCAGCTCACGGAACACGAACGCCGACAGGAACGCAGCGGCGCCGACGAACGAGGCGAGCGTGCGGAGCGATCCCCAGCCCGCGTTCGGTGCGTCGACGAGCGTGTAGACGAGCAGCAGCATGGCGGCCGTGATCGTGACCGCGCCGGTGGCGTCGAACCCGCGCCCGATGCGCGATGCGCGCTCGCTGGTGGGCACGAACTTGATCCCGCCGATCAGCGCGATCAGCGCGACGGGCGCCGGCAGGACGAACACCCAGCGCCAGCCGGCCTCGGTCAGCAGTCCGCCGATCACAAGCCCGAGCGAGAAGCCCGTTGCGCCGGTGGCGGTGTAGACCGAGAGCGCCTTGTTGCGCGCCGGCCCTTCCTTGAAGGTCGTGGTGATGATCGAGAGGCCCGCGGGCGCCGTGAACGCCGCGCTCATGCCCTTGATGAAGCGCGTGGCGATGAGCAGGTTCCCGTCGTGGGCGAATCCTCCGAGCAGTGATGCGACGACGAACACGCCAAGCGAAATCAAGAAGACACGCCGCCGGCCTAGGAGGTCTGCGGCTCGCCCGCCCAGCAGCAGGAAGCCGCCGTAGCCGAGTACGTACGCACTGACCACCCATTGCAGGGAGCTCGTCGAGAGATGGAGGTCGCTGCGGATCGACGGCAGGGCGACGCCGACCATCGACACATCGAGCGCGTCGAGAAAGAGGGCACCGCAGAGCACGAGCAGCGCACCCCAGGCGCGCCTGCTGAGCCGCCCGGTACCGTCATCGAGGGAGTTCGCTAGCTGCGAGGTGGGTGCTGGCACGAAGAAGCTCCTTCCGGTGAGCTCGTAGCTGGCGAATCGAGTTCCGCTCAGCTATTGTTCGAGGTGCATCGTACATATTAGTTCGATCGAGGTCAAACAATTGGCTCAAATTGGTTCGACCCCCCATGACGACCACGCGCCCGAATTGGCGGCCGTGGACGTGTTGACCGTCTTGCAGGCGCTCTCGGATCCCGTGCGCCTCGCGATCGTCCGCCAGCTCGCCGGCTGCACCGGCGAGGTCGGCCTGATGTGCGGGCAGATTGCGCTGCCGGTGACGAAGTCCACGGCCAGCCATCACTTCAAGACGCTGCACAACGCCGGCATCACCGAGGAGCGTGCACAGGGCGTGTGCAAGTACGTCCAGCTGCGCCGCGCCGAGCTCGACGAGCGCTTCCCCGGCCTGCTCGACTCCGTGCTCAGCGCCGCGGCGGCGCCCGTCGTCGCTTAGACGTACTCACAGAATGAGCCACGCTCATTCTGTGAGTGCGTCTTAGCGCGGCTGCGTCGCGAGCGCGCGCTCGAGCGCCTGGTGGGCGCCCTCGCGATCGCCCCACCGCAGCACGGGCTCGCGCTCGCCGGAGCGCAGGTCGAGCAGGTCGTGCTCCCAGCCGGCGCGGTTTCTGATGACTGGGCCGGGGCTCAGCGCGACCAGCACCGGCTGCTCGTTGAGTAGCACGAGGTCGCCCTCGTTGGCCTCGACGCGCGGGCGGTAGTACCTGCCGCGCTCGTCGACCGTGGACTGCCGGACGAGCGCCTGCAGCCAACTCGCCCAGATCGTGTCCGAGGCCGGCACGCCCTCCCGCCCGGTCAGCATGAGTTGCCGCCCGTTGGCGGCGGACGCGGAATCCTCGACCGCGATGAACAGGCCGCGGCCGTCTCCGCGGTCGACGACATGCAGCTCGCGGCCGTCGACCCAGGCGCACGCGAGCACGTCCGGGGCGATGTCGAGGACGTCGACGACGCCGAGCGGGTCGAGCGCATGGAGGTCGATCAGCTCGCGGCCCATCTCGAGCAGCTCGCCGGCGGCGATGTCGTCGCGGGCGACGTTGAGGGCGATGACGTATTCGTCCAGGCGCACGCGCCAGACGCTCGCGCTGCGGCCATCGTTGATGCTCCACAACTCGACCTCGCTGGCCGCCTCCACGTCGGCGATCGTGAGCGTGTAGTCGAGCGCAGTCCGCAGGCTCTGCGCGTAGGAGCGCACGCCCGCCGCGCGCGCGGCGTGGGCCACGCCCTCCACGAGCGGCAAGGACAGCTCGCCGGTGGGGACCGCATGGAGGCGCTCGTCGAGGATGCCCTCGAGCACCGGAGCCAGGTCGCCCCACACCTGCGCATCCAGCCCGATGCGCGTGAGCGGCTCGAGCGCGAGCGGGAGGATCGCGTGATGCGGCCCGTGGGCGCTCACGGGAGGAGGATCGTCCAGCGGACCCGTCCAGACCGGCGATCCTCGCGGCCCGTGCCGGATCGTCAACCTGGACACCTCCCTGCGCCTCCTACTCGTTGTCTCACCGGCAAGTGGCCTGTGACAGCGCCCACGCGGTGCAAGATCCAACCTACGCCTGGGTGGGGTGGTCGAACAACGGTGCGCTTTTGGGTGGTTCCGGCGTTTTCTGTGACCCGAACGGGTGACGCAACGGCCCTAGCGCGACTCGGTGGCGAGCCGCAACCCCAGCGCGACGAGCACAAAACCGGTGATGCGGTCGAGCGCAGCCTTGACGCGCGGGCGCGTGAGCAAGCCGCCGGCCTTGGCGGCCATGACCGCGAAGGCGACGAGCCACGCGAGCTGATCGTCAGATCCCGGACCCTCGCGAATCGGCGGATTCAAGCTTAGAGTTTCTAGACGCCGGTCAGGTGCTCGGCCATGCGGTCGAAGAACGTCGACCAGCCCGACCCGGCGGCCTTGTACTGCTCGGCCGACATGCGTCCGAGTTGGTGGAAGTGCATTTCGGTGCGGCCGTCACCGAGTTCGCTGAGGGCGACGACGATCAGCTCGTACGCGTCGTCATCGGGCTGATCCGAGATCGTGAACACCAGCCGTTCGGGCTCGACCACCTCGCGATAGGAACCCTTCCACTTGATCTCGAAGCGTTCGGGTCCAGCGAGCATCGTCGCTCGCCAGGAGCCGCCGGGCCTGACGTCCATGACAACGGTTGACAGCGGGACCTCGGCCTCGCCGCCTCCGAACCAATCCGCGAACGGCTCCGGCTGGGTCCACTCCGCCCACACGCGCTCGCGCGGCGCGTCGAAGATGCGCGTGATCGTGATTCCCTCGCGCAACCCGTCGGGGTCGGGCGGATCAGCCATTCTCCGGTCTCTCCTCGCTCGCTTGCAGGCGCTCGCCGAGGCGATCGAAGCTCACCTGCCAGAAGCGACTGTAAAGCTCGAGCCAGTCGGTCGCCTGTTTGAGCGGCGCTCCCTGCAGACGTGAGGGCCGGAGCTGCGCCGAGCGCCCACGTGTGATCAGCCCGGCGCGCTCCAGCACCTTGAGGTGCTTGGAGACGGCCTGGAGGCTGATCGGGAACGGTTCGGCGAGCTCGTTCACCGTGGCCTCGCCCTTCGCAAGGCGCGCCAGGATGGCACGCCGAGTAGGGTCGGCGAGGGCCGCGAACGTGCTCGAGAGCTGGTCGACCGCCACGTTGTATTCACCCGCTTAGTTTATCAACCCTTTGGTTGTGTAGGATAGCGCCGCACCCGGATGTCGCGGGCAGCGGTCAACGAAGGAGGAGGATCAGATGGGCAGGATCGTCGTCACCGAGTTCATATCGCTGGACGGCGTCGTCGAGGACCCGGGCGGAAGTGAGAACTTCAAGCACGGAGGCTGGAGCTTCGCGATGAGCAGCGAGGACGGAATGCAATTCAAGCTCGACGAGACCCGCTCCTCCGCGGCGCTGCTGCTGGGGCGGGTGACCTACGAGGGCTTCGCCGAGGCCTGGCCGTCCAGGGACGGCGACTTCGCCGACAAGTTCAACAGCATGCCCAAGTACGTGGTCTCCTCGACGCTCGAGCATGCCGATTGGAACAACTCGACCGTGCTGAAGGGCGACCTCGCGGAATCGGTCGCGAGGCTGAAGCGCGACCAGGAGGGCGACATCGTCGTGCACGGCAGCGCGCGCCTCGTGCAAGGGCTGCTCGAGCACGACCTCGTCGACGAGCTGCGCCTGATGCTGTTCCCGCTGGTGCTGGGAGCGGGGCTGCGCCTGTTCGGCGAAACGAGCGACAAGAAGACCCTGCGGCTCGCCAGTTCCAAAGTCGTCGGCGACGGCGTGCTCATCCTCGTCTACGCGCCCGTGGCCCGCGAGTAGCTCAGCGCCGCGCACTGACGATGCGCTCGAAGCCGTCGAGGATGCTCGCCCAGCCGCTCGTGAAGTCGTCGCGAAGCTCCGCAGCTGCGAAGTCGCTCTGAAGAGCACTTGCTGCCGGACGCCCGCGATGCGAACATACGTTCGTGCCAGGCGAGGCGACCATCCTGCATGCGGACGTCGATTCGTTCTTCGCGTCCGTCGAGCAGCGAGACGATCCGCGCCTGCGCGGCCGCCCGGTGATCGTCGGCTCGTGGGTCGTGCTCGCGGCGAGCTACGAGGCCAAGGCCTACGGCATCCGCACGGCCATGAGCGGCTTCCAGGCCCGCCGGCTGTGCCCGCAGGCGATCGTGGTCGAGCCGCGCTTCGCCGCCTACACCGAGGCGAGCCGGGCGATGTACCGCGTGTTCGACGACACGACACCGCTGGTGGAGGGGCTGTCGATCGACGAGGCCTTCCTGGATGTGCGTGGGATGGAGCGGGTGTTCGGGGCGCCGCGCGAGATGGCCGTGAGGTTGCGGCGCGACGTGCTGTCGCGGGTCGGGCTGCCGATCACGGTCGGCGTGGCGAGGACGAAGTTCCTGGCCAAGGTGGCGAGCGGCGTGGCCAAGCCGGATGGCCTGCTCGTCGTGCCGCCCGACGGGGAGCTGGCGTTTCTCCATCCGCTGCCGGTGGAGCGGCTCTGGGGCGTCGGGCCCGTGACCTCGCGCAAGCTCCATGCACGAGGGATCTCCACGGTGGGGCAGGTGGCGTCGCTTTCCGAGGAGGCGCTCGTGCTGCTGCTCGGGGCCGGGTCCGGCCGTCACCTCCACGCCCTCGCCCACAATCGCGACCCGCGACGTGTCGAGACCGGGCGTCGCCGGCGCTCGATCGGCTCGCAGCGTGCGCTCGGGCGCTCGCCGAAGTCGCCGGAGGCGATCGACGCCGCGCTCGTCTCGCTGATCGACCGCGTGACCCGTCGCATGCGCGCAGCCCGTCGGGTCGGCCGCACCGTCGTGTTGCGCCTGCGCTTCGCCGACTTCACGCGAGCGACGCGCTCGCACACGCTGCCGCGCGCCACGGCCGGGACCGGGACGATCCTCGCGGCGGCGCGCGGGCTGCTCGCGGCCGCGATGCCGCTGATCGAGAGCCAGGGGCTCACGCTGGTGGGCATCGCGGTCACCAATCTCGACGACGAGCGCGCCGTCCAGCTCGTGCTGCCATTCGAGCGCGACGTCGAGGGTGCCCTCGATGCCGCTCTGGACGAGGTGCGCGCGCGGTTCGGAACGGGCGCAGTCACCCGCGCGGTGCTGCTCGGGCGCGACCAGGGCATGTCGATGCCGTTGCTGCCGGACTGACCGGGCTGGCACCATCAGCAGCGTGAAGTCGATCGAGATCGAGACGCCTGGTGGCCTCGCGCGTGCGCATCTGCACCCCGTAGATGCCCCTCGAGCCGCCCTCGTGCTCGGCCACGGGGCGGGCGGAGGGACGAATGCGCGCGATCTCGTGGCCGTACGGGATGTCGCGGTCTCGCTGGCAATCAGCGTGGCACTCGTGGAACAGCCCTACCGCGTCGCCGGACGGCGCACCCCGCCTCGAGCGCGTCAGCTCGACGCCGCCTGGATCGCGGTCGTCGACCGGCTCCGCGCGGGTGAGCTCCGGGGCCTGCCGCTCATCGCCGGCGGGCGATCTTCGGCTGCGCGCGTGGCCTGCCGCACGGGGGAGGCGATCGGTGCGATCGGCGTCCTCTGCCTGGCGTTCCCACTGCAGCCGCCGCGGCGCTCCGGAGCAGCCCCGGTACCGAGCCGGCAATCCGAGCTCGACGCCGTGACCGTCCCCACCCTCGTCGTGCAGGGCGCGAACGATCCGTTCGGCGTGCCGCAAGGAGGCGTGCTTCGCGAGGTCGTGCTCGTGAAAAGCGACCACAGCCTGCGAGGCGACGGTGCCAGTGTCGCTCTTGCCGTACGAGCGTGGCTGAACACCCTCGCGACCTAGTCACCGGCGGGACGGGCGCGAACTCAGCAGGCCGTGAAAGCATGCCGGTGTGAGGATCCGCAGACAGTTGCTCCTGGCAACCGGAGCGATGCTCGCGGGCGCGCTCCCATCGGCCGTGAACGCGGCGGCCCCGGCGGCCCCGGGCGCGACCTGGCAGAAGGTCTCACCGGCGTCGGTCGGGCTGGACGCTGCGAAGCTGAGCCAGATCGCAGTGCAGGCCAGACGAGGCAAGTCCAACTGCCTGGTCGTGGTCCGCGACGGCAAGCTCGCGGGAGAGTGGTATTTCCGTGGCGCGGGGCCGAACACGACCCAGGACGTCTTCTCGGCGACCAAGTCGGTCGCGAGCACCCTGGTCGGGATCGCGCAGGATGACGGCGAGCTCAGCATCGATGACCAGGCGTCGAAGTGGATCCCGGAGTGGTCAGGCTCGTCGTCGGCGACCGTGACCGTGCGCGACCTGCTGAGCATGGACTCGGGCCGCCAGTGGAGTGCGTTCACCGACTATGTGCGCCTCCTGGCCGCCCGCGACCGCACGGCCTTTGCGATCGGCCTCGGCCAGTCCGCGCCGCCCGGCCAGGTGTGGGCCTACAACAACTCCGCCGTGCAGACACTCGACCGCGTCCTGCAGGAAGCGACCCACGAGGACGTCGTCGAATACGCCAGGCAGCGCCTCTTCAGGCCGCTCGGCATGGCACACACGACAATGACCAGGGACGCTGCCGGGAACGCGCAGATGTTCGAGGGCGTCCGATCGACCTGCCGCGACATGGCGCGCTTCGGCGTGCTCATGCTCGACCAGGGCCTCTGGGGCCGCAAGAGGATCGTGTCGTCGAAGTGGGTCGAGCAGGCAACAGCCCGATCATCGACCAAGCTGAACGCGGGCTACGGCTACCTCTGGTGGCTCAACCACCACGGCGTGATCGGGGACGTGCTCGCCGCAACCAGCCTGCAGCAGGCCAGGCACGCCACCAGGGGGCGGCTCGTCCGCGGCGCTCCGAACGACATGTACTGGGCGCTTGGGCTGGGCAACCAGCTCATCCAGGTCGATCCGGGCACGAACACCGTCGTAGTGCGGCTCGGGACCGCTGATCCGATCCCGTTTCCGCCGACGTTCGGGCCGGCAGAGGCCAGTCGGGTCGTCACCGACGCGCTGATCCGCAAGTAGCCGGGCGGTCAGCCCGGCGATTTCACCGTGAGCTCGGCCCGGCGTTCGTCGACCAGGCGCAGCGTCGCCTTCAGCTCGCGGGCGAACTGCGCGAGCGTCTTCTGGCGCGCACACACGAGCTCGAGCTGTCGCTCGAGCAGCGCCTGCCCCTCGTTCAGGATTCGCCGCCGGTCGTCCTCGCTGGGGTCGCTATCCCACTCGTTGCGCAGCGCGGCTCGCGCCTCCTCCACCTGGGCGAGGTCGACGATCTCCTCGAGCGAGAGGCCGAGCAGGTCCCGCATTCGCAGGACCTGCTGCAAGTGGGCGATGTCGGCCTCGCCGTACAGCCGATGCGCGCCCTTGCAGCGGTTGCTGGGCTTCCTCTTTGCTCGGAATCCAACTGGCGGGATACCATGAGGAGCATGGTGAGGGGTGAGCGAGGGCGATCGCCCGGCGCTCCAGCTGTGCTGCGCTGGATCGCGGCCGAGGCGCGCGATGTGGCACGCATCGATCGCGCCACCGTGCGCCCGGCCGTGGCCGTCGAGACGATCGCTCGGGGGGTCCGGTGCTGGCAGCATCGGGTCGAGCGGCGCCGCCTGCTCGCGCTGCTGCGGCGCGCTGCGCTCGTCGGGCTCGGCGCTGCCTGCGCGATGCAGGTC